>CAYHFB010000283.1:0-5595 GCA_964355695.1 uncultured candidatus Brocadiaceae bacterium | reverse complement strand
AAAAAAGAACCCGCCATAGAAAAGATCAAAAAAAGCGCACCACAAAAGGCGCAGAAGGCGCAGAGGAAGAAAGAAAAAGGATAGGCGTGGCACAAATGGTATGGGAGGCAGTCATTCCCAAGGCACCGTTTATTAGGGACTACTGCATCCCTAATGCCCGATCGTGTGTGCGGATAGGCGTAGGGACACGGTGCCCGTGTCCCCACGGTAGCGCAGGCGTCCCGCCTGCTGTTTTTTAAATGCAAGAGGGACGCCTCCGCTACAAATGTGGTCACCGTAGGCGACTCAATTTATTCCAACACTCAGCGCCGCCATCGTATCTTTTGCCAACACCGGACACCCCTCTTTCAAATAATTCCCACCGCTTTCACTCCTTTTTCGCACAATTTCCTGCAAAATACGCGGCTGTTACAAAAGATGATTGATTCTACGACGATTTTCATTTAAATTGGTACGTTCTGAGGTATCAAGCGTTGATACGGTTGCATGTCCGCAAGGAATGATTAAGTTACCTGGTAAGAGGTGAAAGGAGCTATAACGTGAAGATTTCAATTGAAAGCAAAACGAGGATCAAGATGATCCCGGAAACCAAACACGAGAAAGAGAACCTTGATGCGCTGTGGAAGGCGCTTATACGCTGCGACTCCGACAGCAAAGTGCTGTGTCCGATAGGTTCGTACATACCCGCGCAGGATGAAGGGGCTAGTTTTGTGATACAGGATCAGTAAGTTTTAAGTTTTAAGTTTTAAGTTTCGAGTTTCGAGTTTCGAGTTTCGGATTTCGAGTTTCGAGTTTCGAGTTTTTGGCTTCGGTTTTTAACGTAGGGCAAGGCTTCAGCCTTGCCCTTGGAATTTTATAGGGTGGGCGACGGTCATGTTGTTATGGTAAAATTTGCTTCGGTAATCACCATCTTGCTTCTATCCGTTCACCCTGGTTGGACGCAACCCTCGCTTGCTTATGCCGGCGCGAATACTACCCGGAATACAACGGCGCCGCTGGAAAAGAAGACAGTTCAAGACCTTCGGTCAGTCCTTGCGGCCTATCAGGAAGTTTATAGCCGTTTTGCTGCTAAGGAAACGGAGGGTCTGGCTATACCCGCCGGGAAATTGGCCGATGCGGCGAAGGCGTGTATTGACCAGGAGCCGGATGACGCCGTTGTGCGCACGATGCAGCACGTAATCCAAGGGGCATCGGAGTTAATGGACGCTACGGACGCGCACGAGACTTACGGCGGGTTTGCCTCTATCAGCAACGCCCTTTACTCGCTTTTTAAATCACATATTAACCAGTTGGCTGCGCTGGAAACAAAACTCTATTGGTGTAAAAAAGATGGTTACTACTGGTTCCAACCACAAAAACAGCCGCCGGTTTGTCCATACGGCTTAGGCACTGCTTGTTCATCGATAGAAGAAATGAAAGGTGCGTTGTAATTTCTCGTGCAAACAGGCGTCTTCCCTCGCGTTTGCCGTGGTGCCTGGGAGAGTCGCTTGAATCCGCATAACGCCCGCTCCCGCAATTACATCACTCTATTGACGCGCCAGTAAATTAAGATTAATATTGAACGTCTTTTGGTTTTCAGGGATAACCGGAAAACGAAATCTTCCAGAAAAAGATGAAGCGTGAAAAATGCCAAGCTGCGTGCCGTCAGGGCTAAAGCCAGGCATGGCGTGTATCCGGCACCCCAGCCTAAAGGCTGGGGTTAACGAACGACAGTTTGAGAACAACAGTTCGTGGGCGACAGTTCGTGAACAACAGTTCTCGGGTGACAGTTTGTGGGCGACTCCGCAGTTCTTGTGTCCAAGCCCTTTAGTGCTTAATTCCTGCCTTCAGGCAGGATTCGCAGTTATTAACCCCAGCCTTCAGGCTGGGGTTCGTGATGACCAATGAACCGGGCTTTAGCCCTGACGGTAATGGGAGAAAGGTATGGCACTCGGTCGGTCTGTTGTACAAAAAATAGAGTCCCACACCTGATTAAGGATATCAGGCGGTTAATGGTAAGCTGTCTCAAAAGGGCGTTGCCCTTGGTCTAGCATTGCGCCCCTTTGGGGCTATTACAAAAAAGTTACCCTTATGAAAACAATACGGTTAGATACCGACATTTTAATCATCGGCGGCGGGGCGGCGGGGTGTTTTGCCGCTTTGGATATCTATAAAAAATCCCCTCACGCTAAAGTGGTTGTCATGGAAAAGGCGCATATTGAGCGTAGCGGGTGCCTGGCGATGGGTCTTAACGCCATCAATGCCTACCTGAACGACGGTCAAACCCCGGAGTCGTACGTCTCCTACGTGGAACGTGAGTTCGAGGGGATTATCAGGAAAGACCTGGTTTATACCATCGCACAGGGACTCAACGAGGCCGTCCACGATGTGGAGGCAATCGGGCTTCCCATAGAACACAACAAGGAGGGCGTTTACCGCCACCGGGGAAAACGTAGCGTACATATCTTCGGCGAACGGCTGAAGCCTATCCTTGCAGAGGCGGTAAGCCAAACCCCTGCACAGGTGTTGAATCGCGTGACGGCGACCAATTTCATTTACAACGGCAAACGTGTCTGCGGGGCCTTCGGCTATGGCGCCAGGGATGGCGCGCTCTACGTGGTCAGGGCAAAGGGCGTTATCGTATGCACGGGAGGCGCTTCCGGCATCTACAAGCCTCACAATACGGGCGGGGCGCGCCACCTGATGTGGTATTGTCCGTGGAACGTTGGAACGGGATACGCCATGGGGATACGCATCGGGGCGGAAATGACCAGTTTTGAAAACCGGTTTATCGCCCTGCGGGTAAAAGACGTCAATGCCCCAACGGGCACCATCGCCGTCGGCGCGCATTCAAAACAGATCAATGCCCGCGGAGAAGACTATCTGGAACGCTATTACAAACACCTGGGCGGAAACAAATGCCTGACGCACCACCGGCTTTTGGCCACCCTGGAAGAAACAAAGGCGGGACGTGGCCCATGCTACCTGGATACAACCACCCTGGACGACAACGGAGAGCGGCGGTTAAAGGAGGATTTCCTGAATATGAACCCTCAAATCGTCCTCCTGTGGGCGAGCAAGGGCATGGATCCGGGACTGAAACCGGTGGAGATACAAGGCACGGAGCCTTTTATTGTGGGCGGCCACTGCCAGGCAGGGTATTGGATCGATAAGCATAGAAAGACAACTATCGACGGCCTTTATGCCGCCGGAGAAGTGGCGGGCGGCGCGCCGAAAAAATACGTCAGCGGCAGTTGGGTTGAGGCGCGTATCGCGGCAGCAACGGCGCTTGAGGACATAAAAGACGTCTCCCTGGAAAACGTTGACGAAGGGATGGTTCACAGCGAAGGCGCGAGGGTTGCCGCGCCATTAACGGGGAAATCAGGCGTATCGCCCTACGAAGCGCAGGAACGGCTGCAAAAGGTTATGGATGAATACGCGGGCGGTATTTCGATGAACTACGAACTCCACGAGGAACGGTTGCTGGAGGCAAGGCAACTGCTCAAGGGATTAAAAGACCGCACACAAGACCTGACGGCGGTAAATAATTACAATCTGGTTGAGGCACTGGAGTGTATTGACAGGATTGATGTGGCCCGCGTCCTGGTGGAACACCTGATATACCGGAAAGAAACGCGATGGTCATGCTATCAGACGCGGTTGGACTATCCCAACAAGGACGACAAAAGGTGGCTCACCTTTGTCAATTCCGTGTACAACCCGGATACGGACGAAATACGCATGGTGGAAAGGCCTTTGAACCCATGAGTATTTTTATCGATGAAACTGTTTGCAACGGATGCAAGGGGCTGCCGGAGGCGCGATGTGAGCGTATTTGCCCCGGCGATTTGTGCTTCCGGAAAGAAAATATGAAGGCGGACATACGTGACCAATCCGCGTGCTGGACGTGCGCCTGTTGCGTGAAGGCGTGTCCCGTGCAGGCGATTGAACTCAGGCTGCCTTTTCAGGTGTGCAGTAACGGATCTTATTTGAAAGCCCGGCTGAAGCAGGACAAGACGCTTTGGACGGTATGCCATACGGATGGGCATCAGGAAAGTTTTATTATTCAAGCAAGAAGTTTGAAAGGAGATAAGTAGGGTATGATTCAGAATATTGCTCCTCATGGGGGCGTGTTGATAAACAAGGTCGTTTCTACGTCAGAACGCGAGACGCTGCTGGATAAGGCGCTCCATTACGACATGAAGAAGAAAAAGCTTAATGCCAGGGAGATGTCTGACCTTGACATGATTGCCGTTGGGGCAATGAGCCCGTTAGAGGGGTTCATGTGCAAAAAAGATTATGACACCGTCGTTGACACCATGCGGTTGTCGAATGGCCTGCCATGGTCGATCCCCGTCACGCTTTCCGCAACGAAGGACGAGATCGTCGGACTGAAGACCGGCAAGGACGTTGCCCTTGTTGATCAAGCCAATGAAGTGGTGGCTATTTTGCACCTGGAAGATATTTTCCCTCATGACAAGCCGAGGGAATCACAGAAGGTGTACGGCGTGGACGATCAAAAGCACCCCGGCGTGGAATACGTGTACAAGATGGGGGAATACCTGCTCGGTGGAAAGGTAAGCGTTCTCAACAGGACAAAACCTGCCGACTTTGCCGCCTACCGCTTAGACCCGGCTGAAACCAGGGCGTTGTTCGTGAAAATGGGCTGGAAGCGCGTAGTCGGCTTCCAAACCCGTAATCCCGTCCACCGCGCCCATGAATACATCCAGAAATGCGCTTTGGAGATTGTGGATGGCATACTCCTGCATCCCCTTGTTGGCGAGACAAAAAGCGATGACATCCCGGCTGACGTGCGCATCAGGAGTTACGAGGTGCTGTTGGATAACTATTATCCTAAAGACAGAGCAAAACTGTCCGTCTTCCCCGCCGCCATGCGTTATGCAGGCCCCAGGGAGGCCATCTTCCACGCACTCTCCAGGAAGAATTACGGCTGCACCCATTTCATTGTAGGCCGCGACCACGCGGGTGTGGGCAATTACTACGGGACGTTCGACGCCCATTACATCTTTGACGAGTTTGACCAACATGAGATCGGGATTACGCCGTTGTTCTTCGACCACACGTTCTATTGCAACGCGTGCGGCGGCATGGCTTCTTACAAGACGTGTCCTCACGATTCGTCCAATCACGTCATCCTCAGCGGAACGCAGGTGCGCAAGATGCTGTGCGCGGGAGAAGCGCTGCCTCAGGCCTTTACCAGGCCGGACGTAGCAAAGGTCTTGGGTGAATATTACCAAAAGTTAAAGTAAGAGGCTGCGGTTGACGGGTTACCGTTTTTTTTCTACAAAGGTCGGCAAGAAACAACGTCTTGCCGATCCTTGTAATTCCCTTTGCCAACCCCATCATCAAGGCAACGCTCAGTCCCGTCAATGAAAGCACATCAAAGTTCCGTCAGGAACGAAATATTGGTAGAAAATAAGCAGAGAAACAGCATGAGTTCCGTCAGGAACGACATAGTGGAAAAACACTCAATTCCTGTGTATACAAGCAATACGTAGGGTAAGGCTTCAGCATTGATGTATAGGAATTTCAATGTAAGAACACGGTGCCCGTGTCCCTGTGTGCGTAAAAAAATCGCCGAATTCCCAATTAATC
>CAYHFB010000282.1:0-5602 GCA_964355695.1 uncultured candidatus Brocadiaceae bacterium | reverse complement strand
GGCGAAAGCGAAGGCACGCGGAAGCTTAATCCTTCGGTGAGGAAAGAGGTGGTGCGTGACGGGCAAGCGCTTTGCTTCACAAACGTGTATCTCCATGATGCCTTCTCATTAGCCGAGGAGGGAGACACGAGCGATTCAACTTATGGCGTAGCCCTGGATATCGGCACGACAACCCTGGTGGCGTCATTGGTTTGCCTTAATACCGGCGAGACGCTGGGCAGCTCGTCGATTCTTAATCCACTGGTGCATTACGGACACGACGTTATGTCGCGGATAAAATACTCCGTTGTTCAAAAGGACGGACTTTTCAGGATGCACAGGGAACTCATCTCCGCCGTGAATCTCCTGATCGGCCTTGTATGCTCCGATAGAGAGGTGAGTCCTGAACATATTTACCACGTTGTCTGCGCAGGCAACACCACGATGCAGCATATATTTCTCAATAAGGAAATCAAAGGCATCGGGGAATATCCGTATAGGGCGGAAACGCTTGATGTGGTAACAGTACCGGCGAAAGATATTGCCCTCAATGCCTCACCGCACGCGATTGCTACAGCGTTCCCCTCCATCTCGGCATATATCGGTGGTGACATCGTTTCCGGCCTGCTGGCAATTTGCCCTGAGTCCTGCAAATCACCGGCGCTCTTTCTTGACATAGGCACGAATGGCGAGGTGGTTCTTTTTATGGAAGACAAGATGGTAGCCACCTCCACCGCGGCGGGGCCATGCTTTGAAGGAATGACGATAAGCTCCGGCATGAGGGCGGGCGAGGGGGCGATTGAACACGCCGTTTTTGAGGACGAATTGACCCTGGAGGTAATAGGAAACGCCAAGCCTAGGGGCATCTGCGGAAGTGGACTGCTGGATATTATTGCAGAACTCCTGCGGGTTGGCCTGGTTAATGCAAGGGGACGGCTTGCCGGCAAGGAAGGTAGCGGCGTATCTGAAAAATATTTCGCCTATTTGTTTGAGAAAGACAAGAAGCGGTATTTCCGGCTGGCGGACAACGTATCTCTTTCCCAGGAAGACATTCGCCAGGTGCAGTTGGCAAAGGCCGCCATCAGGGCCGGCGTGGAGATATTGCTAGCCACCTGCGGTATTAGCCCGGACGAACTGAAGACGGTTATTATTGCAGGAGCGTTTGGCTATCACCTGAAGGAGCAAAGCCTCTTCCAGACGGGTTTTTTACCGGCGACGAAAAATGCAAAGCTGCTCTACGTGGGAAATTCAAGCCTCGAAGGTGCGGTGAGGATGCTTTTGGACAAGGAGTTGATAGATGAGTCGGTTCACGTAGCCAGAAGAGCCCAGGTTGTCGAATTGTCTCAAAATCCGGATTTCGAAAGCACGTTTGTCCGGGAGATACACTTCACGTAGGATGTTTTCGGTAAAAGGAGTTGTTTAGCACAAAGAACGTGCAATTCTGTATTACGCCCCTTCAGGGCTAGAAAAACACGGATGCGAATGGTGATGCGTAAGCTACCGGTGAACGGTTAACCATTATTTCTGTTCCCCCTTCAGCTTTTCATACATGGCAAAGGAGTTTCTGGCCTCGTCTCTCAACCCTTTCTTCTCATAAAGGGAACCCAAGACGTTGTGGACGTCTATCGTCTGCGGGGCAATATCGATTACCTTTGAGTATTCATGGATGGCTTCGTCAATACTGTTCTTTTGTTCATAGATACGGGCAAGCGCAAGGTGTATCGTGGCGTACTTTGGGTTGATCTCGATAGCGCGCCTCAGTACCTTGATTGCATTATCCGACATGTTTTGTTCCTGGTACGCAATGCCAAGGCAAAGGTATGCCTTGAGGTTGTTTTTCTCGAGTGACACCGCATTTTCCCACTGTTCGGTAGCCTCACTATATTGCTTGTTATAATAGGAGACGAGTCCCAGGTTGAAATAGGTCTCCGGTTTCAAAGCAACGTTCATATCCTCAATGACTTTCAGCCGGTCTTTAATAGAGACCAGTTCTTTTAAGACACGGGGGCTTACAGCGCTGTTCTTCGTTTCTGGAAGGATGAGAGAAGGGATGAATGCCTTTTTCCTCTGCATGACAAGCATCACCTCCAGCCTGTCCCGTTCTTTGTGAATAAACCCCAGCGATTTTTCAATAAGCCTTTTCTGATCCAGATTTTTATCTTCCAGGATGGAAACCTTCTGTTCCAGAGGGGTGATTTTTTGCTCAAGGCCTGCTTTCGACGACTCCCCTTCTTTCAGGCGCAGTTCCAAATCTTTCACCACATTTTCGTGATCGCTTTTTGTGACATAACTCGTTTGGTAAGAATTGATTTTCTGCTCATTATCACTGACTTTGGCGTCATGTATGGACTTCAAGACATATTCGTTTGCCAGTTTTCCTTCGTAAGCGGCCACCGCATTTTCATATATCTTTCTTTGTTTATCCCGCGTAAACTTTAACGTCTTAACCAATTCGTCCTTGCTGGCAAGCAGTTTTTCGTAATAAGGCCTTTCCATAAACAGCCAGTAGCAGAGAAGCGCGCTTACCGCAACGGCAAAGGCAATCCCGATAGCGGCAAATACTTGCTTGTCGGCCTTGATAAAGGACTTCTTGCCGCCGGGAGCAGCCCCCGGTTTTGCATTCCTGAAGTTTTTTAACAATTCCTGTAAATTGATCTTTGTTTTGAATAAATTCATAAGAGAAGTTACCCTGCACATGGTGATAGGTTTTGTTTTCTGAGGATAAGTTTGTCGGCCTCGTCCTGGCTCATCGGCTCAACTTCAATGGTTGTTGCTGCGGCGTCATTATTTATCTGTTTCACGGAAACCATTGCCGAAGACAGCGAGCTCGCTTTGCCGTACCTGGCGGTAAGCTGCGCGGCGAGCCTGATCTTTTCTTCCGTTACGTCTCCCCGAAGGAGCGTTAGAGGCCCCATCATATCAACAAGGCGCAACAGCCAGTCTCCCTCCTCGGCAAGCGATTCGAGCCGGTTATTTTCGTCGTCATCTCTGCCGACGATTATCTTTGTTGCCTCGTCCAGCCTGAAGTGCCGCCCTACCTTCAGGAGGTTGACGTCATTCACGTCTGCGTCGCAATTATCCACCAGGTCCCTCATGCGATGGGCAAACTCCGGATCGGTCAGCAGGCAGCCGCCGGCAGAACAGGGATAATCCTTAATCTGGAATACATCGGCAAGCTGTATTTGGTCTTTTCTGGAACGCCCCTTGATTTGCAGCAGCCGCTCCCTGTCCACAAGGCCGGTTTTTTCGGGAATGGTAGGCGGCATGTGCTTGGCGCACAGCGGCCTCAGCACCAGCCCGGTGAGATTCGCCTCTTTGTCGATAATATTCATGGCGTCCATGCGCTGCGACATCGGCCTCTGCCCCAGCACCTCGCCGGTAATGATAAAATCAGCGCCGATCTCGCGCATGTAGTCGCCCGCGGCGCGGAAGATGTTAATCCTGCAATCAATGCAGGGATTCATGTTTTTCCCATAGCCGAACTTGGGTTTTTTCACCAATTCCAAAAACCGTTCGGTCGTATTGATAACCTTGATAGGTATGCCAAACTTCTCCGACACCTTTACCGCCTCAAGCTTACAACTCCCTTGAGAGGTGCATCGGCAAAAGACGGTGACAAAATTAAGGGCGACCACTTCAATGCCCTGTTCCATAATAACCCGTATGGCTAGTGTGCTGTCCAAACCCCCGGATAATAACGCTAAAGCCTTTGCCAAATTTCTACTCCTTGCTACTACGCTTTCATAGATAAAAATCATCACAAAATACAACTTGTGATTTTAAACCATTGCCCGGTCTCTTTCAAACAAAAAATCCGGGGTGGGTTTGCCTGCGTGAAGCGGGAAGGGCTTATCGCCGCTCATTTTCTATCTCTCGCATACCCGCCACCGCAATCACCAGCCAATAAGTCTTTTAACCCGCCCTTTCCTTCTGTAGTCAATCCCCTCTGCGGTAATCCGTATGCCTGTTGTGGCGTCCAGCATGTTTCTTAGCTTGCGTAGCCACTTACCGGATATACCGGCATTGGCGGACATGATGGTGTTGCTCCATTCCAGCAGTTGTTCGAGGGTGTGTTCAGCCGTAAAGTACGGGGCAGGGCGGTCTGTCAGCCAGTAATCATCGACCACCAGGCCTTTTTGCTTTGCCATCGTATAAAGCTCGGTACCAGGGAAAACCATCGCCTCGGAAACCGATACGAAGTCGGGGCGCGTCCTCTCTATCATCTTCACCGTATCGTTTATCGTGGCGTCATTCTCGCCGGGATTGCCCACCATCAGGAGCATCTTGGTCTTCATGCCCGCCTGTTTGGTAAGCATGAATGCCTGGGCGATCTGTTCCGGGGTGGTCTTTTTTCTGATGGCCTTGATTACCGCCTCAGACGCGGATTCCACGCCAAAAGAGATGCAATAGCATCCCGCGCGCACCATCCAGTCAAGCATGTCCTCCCAGATAAAATTTACACGCGTTTCGCAGTCCCAAACAACATCCAGCTTCCGGTCGATAATTTCTTTGCAGAGGTCTATTACGCGGGTCTTGTTAACGGTGAATATGTCGTCGGCAAAGTTAAAAAAGCCACAGCCAAAGTCCTTGACCAGGAATTCCATTTCATCCACGACGTTTTGTGCGGACCGCGTCCTCCAGCGCTGCCAGAAGGAGGGTGTTGAGCAAAACTGGCAATTCCCCACACAGCCGCGCGTGGAAATGATGGGTACGAACCGCAACTTTTTCAGAGATTTCCCATTCCAAACGCCGTTCAGGATTTCGTATTTCGTATACTTGTCGAAATCGAAATATTTATAGGCAGGAAATGGTATGTGGTCCAGGTTTTCAACAAGGCTCCTCATGGGTGTTTTGATAATAGCCCCGTCGTGCCGGTAAGCAAGGCCAGCCACGCCTCCAAAAGGTTTGTTCCCTTCGAGGCACACGATCAACTCCCTGAACGTTTCTTCCCCTTCGCCAAGCACGATAATGTCCACCGGCCAGTGTTGCAGGGTTTGCTCATACATGATGGTCGGGTGGATGCCTCCCGCGATGACCAGGCAGTCTTTATTAACGGCCTTACAAAGCCTTGCCGTCTCACGCGGGCTAGCCCGCTGCTCGGTCAGGCAGGTAATACCGACGACGTCCGGCTTTTCGTCCTCCAGGGTTTTCCGTACCTTATCCCAGGAAAAATCAAACATGTCGATTGCCTTTACCGCAAATCCGCTTTTTTCAAGGTTTGCAGCCAGGTAGGCAATGCCCAGCGGGGGGCCGTAGGGCAAAATAAACGGCTTACCGTAGTTGCGCTGGTCGTACATTGGGGGATTAATGAGAAGTGTTTTCATAGGTAGAGAACCTGCTAAGTAGTAACGAATGCCGAAGGATAGCGAGACGCATTGATATTAAAAACCCGGCAACAGCATTTCGTATTTATGAGCATTCATTCGCGGTTGATAAAAGTGAATAAGAAAACTTCCTAATTCGGCACAACTGCAACCAGTAATCCCATGTTTCAATAAGCCCTGAAGGGGCTAAACAGCATAGCCCAGGGAATCGCCATTAGGTTTATACACATCTTTTCGTTCATCTGCTTTTTGTTCCGTAGGAACATTTGGTAATAGGCAGGCAATTTATTGCCTGTGTG
>CAYHFB010000281.1:0-5613 GCA_964355695.1 uncultured candidatus Brocadiaceae bacterium | reverse complement strand
CCCAACTCCCCGAAACGGCACGACGTCCGTCCGGCGTCAGGCTTACCGCATAGACCTCACCCGTGTGTCCTTCCAGGGTGCGCAGGCACTGCCCGGACTCCACGTCCCACACCCGCAGCGTATTGTCCAAACTCCCCGAAACGGCACGACGTCCGTCCGGCGTCAGGCTTACCGCATAGACACCACCCGTGTGTCCTTCCAGGGTGCGCAGGGTTCCGGGATGTGGGTTAAAGGGTGGGAGGGATGGTTTCTTGTGGAGTATCGTTATGGCGCCTGTATCCTTATCAAGGATTTTCGTTGCTGTATCATGCACCGGTCCTGCATTTGCCGAGTTATAGGCCTGATGGATACAGAACATGGGATATGCACTGTATTTGATGAGGTTGTGCGCCTCGCTATTTACGAATTGTGAAAAGACCTTTAGTTTATGCAGGGGCGTTGGCGCGTTGATGAATTTTTGGGTATCGGCCTCAATCTCCTCATTCGTCCAGGGTTTTACGGATTCAATGACCTTTGGCAGCGGTATATCCCCTGGTTCCGGCATCGGGTATTTCACCGGGTCTTGCGCATAGCGGTCACGCGCCTCGCACCACCTCCGCGCATAGTCAATCATCTCATCCGTGTACCGCCTTACTTCTCCATCTCTTTTTTGTTCCGCCTCCCTTTCTACCCTGCCTTCCGGGATTTCACTCATTGCCACCTCATAATCCTTCACCAGCTCATAGATCAGCCCCGCCCTGCATTTTGCCTCGATGAAGTGGAGGTCGCAGAGTATCTTTTGCAGTTCTTCCCATCTTTCCGATGCGATCAGGTGGGAGGGTAGATAGCGTAAGGCGTATTCATCTTCATGCCATGAAGCCATGAGTACATCAGAAAGCCGCTTGTGTCCTTCAGATACTTCAAGCCAATAGTCGCCCGCGGCGTCAAGGTTATCAAGCCATTCCTGAAGAGATTTATGAAAAAACATGTAGGCGGATGATTCGCCGCTTCCATAGCGGCGAAGATATGCCCCGATTTTCAATAAACGCCTGTTGAGTATCTCTTTTGATACACCACATACCCTCAGCAGCAAAGAAAATGAGAGCGGCCCCCTTGCCGCTGCCAGCGCCCGGAGAAGAGGCGCGTAGTCCCGTAAATATTCGTCTATATCGCCAAATCTACGAAGAAACGCCTGGGTATAAAAATCATCCAATTTGTTTGTCAGTTTGCCGAGGTCTTCAGCCTTCATCAAACCGTCTTCCAACTCATCAAGCGCCAGTTTGGCATAGAGGAAATTGCCGGTTGCCAATTCTTCTAAACGCCTGGCAATCGTTTTGTCCTTACCCACACGTTCAACCATCAAAGGCGCAGCGAGCCTGAGATTAATATAATCCTGAACATCTTCTGTATTGCCACGGCAATCCGTACGCAATTCGAACATATTCAGTGTTTTTAACCTGCGCAATACCGGTGGTTCAGGTCGGGTCGTCGTGATAATCCTTAGCCATGACGGCAGATCAGGGGCTTGTTTTTCAAGCACATCAAGGATGGTTTCGCCTTTTTGAGTTACCGCCTCATCCAATGAATCAACGATTATGAGCATTGGCCGCTCAGGCACAGAAAGTTTAGGGTTGCGGCTTGTTTCTACGACAAGCTCTCTGAATGCGTCCGATGCAGTTGGCCGACGGAAATCTGGAGCTTTGGACTCCACGATCTCTGCAAAACCGGGAATCCTGGCCTGAAGCTGGCCTATGAGGGAGGCAACAAATTCGTAAGGGTCCAGCGAGCGCACAATCTTCTGAGTGCAAAAATGAATACCCACCACGTCGGCCTGTCGGGTCAGGCTCAGCCATGCGGCGATAGAACTCTTCCCGACCCCCGGTTCCGCGACGATCACAAAGGCACGTTCTTCTCTTGTATTGAGCCAGGAATCTATTTCCTTGCCTATCCACACACGTCCGGTAAACCCTTCGGTATACTTGGCGATCTCCACCCCAAAGTCTAAAGGGACGGCGCCGGTAACAACGGGCAGCCTCGGCTCCCGTGCGGCTGATTCATCGCCGTTAAGATAGCGCTGCAACGCGGCAAACCCTTCTTCATAGCTTTTGGTAAAATCAATCCAGTTGCGTCTGCACAACAACAACGAGGGTTTTAGCGGCGGGGCAGGGTCTTTAAGGAGCGGGAGCAGTTTTTTCCCTACGTTTAGGGCATAAACAATTTCATCACGGCAGACGCTTTCGTCGCGAAGGGAATGCTGGGTCATTACCGCAATCAATAGATTGGATTTACGAATCCCGGCTTCGATAACAACCTCAAAGTGACTTCCCTTTTCAATGCTTGTCTTATCAAAGAATACCTCGTAATGGCCGATTTTTAGCAGGTCAGCAGCCAGGCGTTCGGCAAATTCCAGCGCATCCGCGCGCCCATAGCTTATGAATACATTTTGCAATGCAGGTTCCATGTATCGCTCCTTTTCTTGTACGTAATAAAATTATTCAATCTACACCCTGTCCCATTCCTGTGCGTCGTGCAGTCGCCAAACGTTGCGGTTCAATCTGCAAGACTGAACCGGCGGAAATTTTGTTGTTCACGTAGGGCGAACCTTTAGGTTTGCCACACGCCCCGCAATATCCCCAAATTTCGGATCAATACCTGCATGCCTGCACACGCGTTGATATTATTTCCCGCTATAGCTCGATTCTTTTCCTCAAAATGCTCTAACATTCTACCTGCCTGTTTGTTTTATATCAAAAGGAATCTTAAAGGGGGATTATTTCATGCCTGTTTTACGGGCTTAATCATTTTCTGATAAACGACGAGGCGGTATCGTTATTTCACAAATAAGATAAACCGGGCGCTCGTGTTGATTAAGCAAAACAGGCCATTAAAAACATCTTTCAGCAGCAACTCGACATTAAACTCGACAGGTTTTATCTTTTTTTCAAAAAAAATCCCTGTAAATATGCCGTTTTTACCAATAACAATGAATTTTGTTGCAGGCGACTTCTTTGGCATACGAATTGATATCTATTACATCAACTGCGATGAACTCGGTGTTGCAGAACGAAGCGATTGTTTCGTTACGGGCGAAGCGGCACTTCGCCCTACAGCAAAAAAAACCGCCGAAAGGCATAATTTAATGTTTAGAAAATTCAAAGTTGCCACAAAGCCACGAAGACACCAAGATTTTTCTTTGTGACTTTGTGTCTTTGTGTCTTTGTGGCGAAAAAGCCGCCCAAAGTCATAGTTTAAAAATGAATTTTCTTGCAGAGTAAAATGCCGTTGTAGGGCGACCCTTTAGGGTTGCCACGCTTGGTACGTGTTCAAACAGTCGCAAGGCTGAAGCCTTGCCCTACGTATAAACAATGTCGCCGAAAGGCATAATTTAATGTTTAGGAAATTCAAAGTTGCCACAAAGCCACGAAGACACCAAGATTTTTCTTTGTGACTTTGTGTCTTTGTGTCTTTGTGGCGAAAAAGCCGCCGAAAGTCATAGTTTAAAAATGAATTTTCTTGCAGGGTAAATTCCATCTATGAGGGTCATTATGAAAAAGAATTCAACCGTGGACTGCGCAAAAGACGAATGCCTTTCAGCAGATGGCAACGCCAAAGGTGACGCTAAAAAGTCCATCATCCATGCGAGACAAAAAGGGCAATCGCTGATCCAGAGCGCTTTGGATGTTTTGGAAAAATACGGTTTCATTGAGGTAAAGTCCGGCGATGGCTTCATGGTGTGCGAAAACAACGGGGTGCGGGTGAAGGTTGGGTTAAGCGGGGATTTCTCCACGCTGAAGTGCGAAATCGCCGCGCCGAACAAGCCTGAACTGCTTCCGTTTCTTGTGGGGCAGTCGTTTAAAAGTTCTGACATCTCTATCGCAGGGCCGCACATTCAGGTAAGCAATACGGTAGACGTCTCACAATTTGATGATATTGCCATGCACGCGGCAAACGCGGCGGCTATCAACGATAAAAAGAACGCCAACGTGCAAGAGATACTCAGGCCGTTATTTCTACCCACGGAATGGAAGGTGAAGATTAATCCCGGACTTGTTGCGTTGCTGAAAGAGCGGTTAGGCACGTTCAGGGCGCTGTTGTTTGACTGTGATCTTGCCACGTTAGTCGCCTATATCGCCGCCTTGAAGGTTCAGGCGTTTGAAGTTGAATCTGGCGCGCTCGTTAAAAATGTGGTTGGCGTTATCAGCGCACTGGAGCAGTGCGTACTGCACGGGACGATTATCATGCTGAATCTGAATATGCTTGATGAACCGGCTAGAAATGCCGCTATCCATGCGGCGGAAAAACAGTTGCTCTATCCCTCATTTTATGGAGTGAGAATTATTTATTTGGCTACCCATTTCAACCTCCGGGGGAATTCCATACCGGTAATAAACCTGCCCAGTGTATTTACCGGGGCGAGGACGGCTATTGTTGATGCAGGTCTCTCTGCAGACAGTAATACGGTGTCCGAGCTGGGCTTGATGACGGGTGTTCATGGCATAGAGATGAATTCCGCCTTGGAGAGCATCGTACGGAAAAGCAAGATGTGCAGGTCGTCGCAGGATAACTCCACAGACCTCCGTTTGGAGAAGACTTACCGGCCAAGACATCTCTCCGAAGATAATTCAATGAGTGGCGTTTACAACAAAATCTCTATGCCGTTTAAAAAACACGTCGTCGGCCACCATAAAATAGTCCAGGACTTGTGCGCTACGCTCGCCGGATGGCACGTTTTAGGCGATACTCCGGTATTACTGCTCCTTTTTAGCGGGCCTTCCGGCACGGGGAAAAATCATATCGGTGAGGTGATGTCCGTTTGTCTGGGAGAGCTGTTTGACGTTTCGCCTCATTACGTAAGCTTCAACTGCGGGTCAATGGTGGACAAATACGGCCTCTGGCAGCTTACGGGAGTACAGGCCGGTCTCAAAGGGATGGAGAAAAAGGGCATATTGGAGGATATACCGGCAGGCTCCGTCATCTCCTTTGATGAGGTCGATAAGGTTGCGGGAGAAAGAGATGATATTCAGAACTTTCTTATACAACTGCTCGACAACGGCGGGTTCAGAAACGGTTTTGGTGAATGGAAAAAGGTGCCGCCATCGGTGATCGTCCTGACCATGAATGCAGGCCGCTTTGCTGAGGACGAGCGTGTTGGAAGGATGGGTTTTGGCGGAACGAATGGAGGCGTGTCGGCAATCGAGCATTACAAGGAGGCGTGCGAGAAGAAACTACTCCCGGCGTTGCGCGGAAGAATCCAGAAGAAATTCTACTTCGATTATCTGACAAGAGAAGACATTAAGGAGATTGCGCTGAGGGAGCTTGATCGTTTTATGCTCGATTTCCAGCGACTTAAAGCCGAATGGCCCCTGGATAACGAAAAAGAGGCTCAGAAGATTGCGGAAACTTCAGATGTCGCGTTAGGCGCGCGCGAAGTCAGGAATCGTATCCTTGACATTAAAAACAGGCTGCTTGCGGGGATAACGGATAGTAAATAAATTTGAATGTTTTGATATTGGTGTCGCCCCTCCGGGGCTTGATATCTTCTTGTAATTGCTTTCCCACCGCTTACGCAGTGGGCTACGATTGTGTTGCCCCTCTCCGGGGCATGACAAAGACACCCCATCGGGGTGTAACAAC
>CAYHFB010000280.1:0-5622 GCA_964355695.1 uncultured candidatus Brocadiaceae bacterium | reverse complement strand
TTTTCTCTTCCGACTAGTTCGGGTTAGGATATCAGGCTGTTAATCGTAATCTATCCATTACCCATTATATGAGAATTCACCTATTTCTCCGATAATCCCACACCGTTTCTTCCCATTTCCATTCCAAGGTTCCTTGTTTTGCTAAAAAAGGTTGCAATGTTCTTTGTTTTTGCTATATTGGACATTTCATGGCAAAAAGCAATTTCCTATCAACAGGGTAAGATATTTGTTGGCAATGTGATGGGTTCGTTCCAATGGCGCTAAATACATCAATTATTGTTTAAGGCTACAAACAGGTCGCCCCTCTGGGGCTATGCTAAAGAAAAACAAGAGGTTTTAATGGCGTCTCTTTATAATCTGTGGTAATTTTGCATGACAAAGAAATTCTGGGTTGGACTCGCTATCGTATTGGCAATTGCACTGGCGGGGATTTCGTATCAAAAGCTTTTGAAAAGCCCGCGATGCGTCTATGAGGGGTCTGCAATTCCCCGTATTTACGAGGTCGAAATTGTTCTTAAGGACAAGTCTACCCGGAAGTTTTGCTCCATCTATTGTGCCAGGGAGTGGTTTAAAAAAAACATCGTTTCTGTTAGCCATGCCATCGTCACCGACGAGATCAGGGGCAACAGGATAGACTCGTACATGGCCTATTTTGTGGAAAGCGAACTTGTCTCCAACAAAACCAACGGCGACCGCATCCACGTCTTTCAGCAGCGCCAGGACGCCCTTACCCACGCAGGGAAATTTCACGGAGAAACGATTGAAGACCCCTTTGCAGTCGATGAATAATGACAGGGTGCGGAGTATCTCCTTCAATGGCCTGCCGCCTGATTGACGTTGCTGCGTGTGGTTGCTTCATGACTGTTTAACCTGGATAGCCTTTTGTTTACTATCAAGGCCGGTATGGGGATATTTCTGAAGCATTCCTAAGTATGAAGGGAATGTTTTCCTGCTTGTACAAGCTAAATCAAGGACAAATGATGGAAAAACGCCAGAATATCCGGCAAGGGCTGTTCATTGCTGACGATGGGTATCCGGCTGCCGGTAATCCTGCTGTATCCTATACCTGCTTCCTTGATTTCCCAATCCCGGCGGGTGATTTCAATCGGTACTTGCTTAATGTCTGCCATTTTATTGATTTTGCCGGCGGCGAGCTTTATCAAGTCATCAGTCTTAAACTCCACCGAATAACGGGTCTTCCGTTTGATTTTATCCCAACTAGTTTTAGAATCGGGGTTCAATTCCACCCGTTCGTCGTATAACTTTGTACCCCTGATAGTCAGCGGCCATGGGAACTCCCCACTAAGGCAGCAATGGTTGTATTTTTTCTGTCGAGGTAACTACCCATCCCCTTTGTTATTTCTTCGAATATATTTGGGTTAACGAACCATGCCGTTCCAATACCAACGGCAGTTGCGCCTGCCATTATATACTCAAGGGCATCCTGCCACTGAGAGATACCTCCGATCCCGATTATGGGTACCTGCTTACTCTTACATTCGGGTATTTTTTCGAAGCATTCATATACCATATACACGCCAATTGGTTTGATAGCGGGTCCCGATAGTCCACCGTATACATTTCCCAGGAAGGGTTTGCCATTTTCCACATTGATTGCCATCCCACGGAGGGTGTTAATCATGGATAGAACGTCCGTCCCGCCTGCAATTGCAGCCTTCGCGGCCTGAGTAATGTCTGCAACATTTGGTGTCAGTTTTGTTATTACGACAACTTTATCGCCAACCCTCTTTTTTACGGTCTTTACTACACGCTCCACGGCCTTTGGGTTTGTACCAAAAACTACTCCATGCTCTCCGAGATTTGGGCATGAGACATTGATTTCAATGCCCGATATGATACCATCCTGGTCGTTATCAATTAAGTAAGAAGCTAGCGCCCCGAACTCCTGGATAGTATTGGCAGAAATATTTACGATGACCGGCAATTGGTACGTTACGGTTAGCGGTAATTGTTCTTTTAGGAACTTTTCTGCGCCGCTATTCTGCAAGCCGATTGAATTGAGAATCCCCGTTCGTGTTTCTATCACACGCAACTCAGGATTTCCTCTTCTCGGTTTCAGGGTAACGCCTTTCGTTACAAAAGCGCCAAGAGAGGCCAGTATCTTCTGGCAATCCTGAAGACTCGTAAGCTCATTAAGATGCCCCGCTGTGCCGGATGCTGTCATTAACGGGGTCTTCAACCGCAAATTCTTTAACGTCACTTCCAGTGGCTTCTTTACCATAGTATCTCACTTGCATTAAATATTGGCCCATCTGTACATACGCGAGAATAGTTGCCTTCGCCGGTTGTTGTCCCACAGACGCAAGACAAACACACACCTATCCCACAACCCATACGTTTCTCCATTAAAACTTTTAGATGAATTTTGTACTTCGTGGTTATCGGTACCAGGGCTTTCATCATATCCACGGGGCCGCACGAAATTGCTAGTATCTTTTTTTTAGGTGGCGTAAGTTTTAGATAACCCTTGTACTGATCACTCACAAAACCCTGGTAGAAATTCTTTTCAGGGATTATCCGCTCAACGTTCTCTGTTGTGGCACTCGAAACGTAAATATCCGCCTGATTAATTCCGATATCCTTCAAGTCGTCAATATATAAGGTAGCATCTTGCAGTTCTTCGGAAAAAGTCTCACTTAATCCGTCAGAATTGTGCTGGTATTTCAGCATCCCTATTTTTTCCGTTCCAATGAACGCTTTTACCTTGTATGAGTAATATCGCAACGCCTGAACCATAAAGATCAGGGGCGCCATACCCACGCCACCGCCAATCACATGTATTTCTTCAAAACCTTCGTCTCTTATATCTCTCATGCTTAGCCCATTCCCAAGAGGACCAAGGACCTGAATCTTATCGCCCTTTTTCAGCCTGGTTAATTCTCTTGTGCCAACTCCATTTGTCAGCACCTTATAAAAGATTTCAAACTTGTTGGGGAAAACGGTATGTAGCACGGCTGCTAATGCAGGAGGAAGCGATAATTTTTGGAGGTAGGTTGCTTCAAAATTAGGGTAGAACGCCCTATGAATACCAAAAGGTCTTTTTAAATAGGACGTTGGCTCTATCTTAAATGAAGATTTGAGATTGTCCCAGCGCATGGGGGCGGCCACGATATCCTGTTTTTGCGGGGACGTAGCCATCATTATAAATTGCCCCGGTATTATGTTGAAGCTTTCGGGCGTTGTGAATCTTAACTTATAATGATTTTGGCTTTCCTTTCCAACGGGAATATTTTCTTTCACTTCTACGGTCACCGATGCTATATCAGGATGTTTTTGTGTAACCGATTTTGGCGTACGCGCGCACAATTTCAAATAGTCATTTTCGTTTATTTCTTCGGCTTTTCTTTGAATTTCCGGGAAACACAGGAAAAACCCCCCAGGCCATTTATCCGCATTGAAAACTTGCCTGTGCCATCGCATATTGTCCACGTCTTTGACTATCATTACGCATATACGATTGAATTCTCCGTGGTCGTTTTTGTTGATTTTCGTTGAACACTTACTTAAGAATGATGCTGTTTGATCATCAAAATAAAACAATATCTTCTTGTGATCATTTTGAGCAACGAAGGCTGTCCCTTTAGGCACTTCTTCCGGTCTATTAAAGGTAGTTTCTCCACGTATCATCCCAAAAACATTGTCTTCAAATTGAGCAGAATCAATGTACGTAATCCTCCACCCATCTGCTGAGAGAATTATTCTTAGTAATGAGAAACAAAGAGCGTGGTACGGCCTTTCATTTGCCTTTATATTCGAAGCATCATAATTTAGAAAAGTTGTAGACATCTTATGCACTAATGATTTTTATTAGGAAAATATTTTCCTCAAATATGAGGGTGACGACATTAGCGGCTTATTATAATCTAAATTCTGTAATAAGGCAAAGCCTTGTTGCACTATTTAGCAAAATACATCGTGATTTATTAATCTATCCATTAGGGAATATCGGTTGGTATAAGAATCACGATATCGGTGATTTATTTGGTTGCGCTTGCGTTGTCCGAACGCTTGAAAGAACTTGG
This sequence comes from uncultured candidatus Brocadiaceae bacterium, assembly GCA_964355695.1. Classification (GTDB taxonomy): domain Bacteria; phylum Planctomycetota; class Brocadiia; order Brocadiales; family Brocadiaceae; genus JACVXV01. The sequence continues at coordinate 1,579 of CAYHFB010000280.1, read as the reverse complement.
GGATCGCTGTGCGCTTTTTTCCCCGGCGAGAGTTAATTTTCAATTATCAATTTTCAATTTTCAATTAGCAGCACCCACAACAGGACGTCAGAAGCCTCCATTAAACATGCCCCGTCGGCTTTCGTAGAGGGCTTTGTCGTTTATACTGAGATCCGGGGTGGCAATCTTCGCGGACGTTCGATCAAAATTGTACTTGTACGTGAGTGCCGGGTTGTGGTGGATGACGTGAGAGTCCCGCGCATGCTGATAGACCCCCCGGTAGCGGGCTGTGAAGAAAAACTCGGTGTCACAGAAGGTGTGAGAGTAGCCTTCGTGAAAGACCATCCCCGGCTCGTCGATAGTGCCGTGTTGATCGATATAGGATCGCTTAAAACAGTAGAGGCTCTTGCCTTCGTCATCACAGGTACCGTCCCAGGAGGTAACAACCGCGAGGCGGGGATTGGTTGCAAAGTGCCGCATGATTTCATTCAACCAGCCGGGCTGGAACTCAACGTCGTCACCGGTAAAGCAGAGGAAGGGTTCGGTGGTGTTCCGGTATCCGAAGTTGATGGCTTTATTGGGGTTGTTCTGGTTGCTAATGAGGTAGTAAGTGCGGCGACCGTCTTCACGCAAACGCTTGGCAACCTTGATGGACTCTGTATCGTAGTCCTCCAGGATGAAGACCAGTGTCGCAGGCCAGTCGGTCGAGTCCTCGAAGTTCTGCAGAAACCACTCCATACGAGTTGTCCGCCACAGAGTTGGCACCATCACCGCAACGCCAGGTTTTTCCAATTGAGGTCTCCTTCCTAAAAAATTTCGTCCACCCCTCTGCGACCTTGTGCCGGAAGAAGTGGGCGACCTATTTAAAAAAATCTGAAACCACAGATTCCGCCTTCTTCTTCTTGCCCTTCCCGGGCATGATTACCACGGGTATACACAAACCCAACAATTCTTTATGCACTCTATTCCGTCTTCTCCGTAACGGCTCAACAACCTATCTGCCGACGGGGCGCGTCAGCAATACCCCAAACCTTCTTTGTCAATATTTACCATGCGGATGATAGGAAATTGCTTTTTTCTATAGAGGTTGTCAGTTTAGCAAAAACAAAGAAAATTGCAAGTGTTTTTGTTTTATCAGCCCTATTGAACACCAAAAGAAAAGGAAATGAGAGAGAATGGCGTGAAATGAAAGGTGAGCTATAAGAGGATGGGTAATGTGCAGCGCATTACCCGATTCTTTGCAAGAAATTGACAAAATGGCAAAACCATCCCTACGTCCGGTAGAAGAGCACAAAGAGAAGGTTTCATTTTGCGCAATACAGGATTCCTCATAACCGGGACAACCGTCAACAGGCGGTTTGACGCTCTTCAATGGATGTTAGGTCTTTTCATCACCCTTGCCATTCCCCTGATGGGTATTATGGGTCGCATACTCTGGACTCAGCAGAAAAGGCTGACACAGATAGAAACCACCCTTGAAGCGCAGAAAGAGGAGGTATCGTTCATAAAAGCCCTTATCATAAAACTCCAAAGCCTCATCGAAACCCTCCTCCCACCCAGAAGCGTCCTGTAGCGCAAGGCTTCAGCCTTGCCTTTGTAA
>CAYHFB010000279.1:0-5635 GCA_964355695.1 uncultured candidatus Brocadiaceae bacterium | reverse complement strand
GGAAAGCTATTGCACGACGTTATCAAGCCCCGGAGGGGCGACACAAACATCAGAACATTCAAATATGCTTTTGTACAACACGAAAAATAATTGCCAAAGACCTTATTCACGGGTGGTTTAAGGTAATCACAGATTTCTTAACTTAACACGTATGTGCGTAGCCCGACTACTGTTTCACTATCTTGAATCACCCGTAACCATAGTGTGTTCTCGCGCATAAAATTTATAGCAGGTTACCAACAACATGGATTTCTCCAGACCGTTAAGTATTGAACAATTAGAAATAAGTATTGATCAATTACAAAAAATGCCGAAGGATGCATTGGAAGAACTGAAAAAATCTTTTGATGGTGTTCCAGAAGAAACCCTCTCTGTTTACTCAATATGCTTGAAGGGATTGGTTTATGAACGATTGGGTCTTGTTTCAGAAGCCAACAAGATATTATTAAGCCTTTACCGTTGTCACGACAATGGTGTTTCCCTGTGGAAGACAGTAAATGAATTCCGAAATACTTATGGAAGTGCATTACCAAATTCCCGTCCTAAGATTCTAACAAATATAATCGGAGGCAGGGTCGGTCTGAGTCTGATCGCACACGCCGACACCATTTCTTTTGTAGCAGGTTCGAAATTGGAGTGGCAAAATGCCTGTGTCATATCTTATAACATCGGGAAAGATTCATTCTTAGACATACTTGGACAACTCCCCGCGTGGTGGAAGCCTGACTACGTGCTGATATTTCTTACTGAGGTGAATTCCTTACCTGCCGGATTAGAAAAATCGCCGTATCCCGTTATAGGCCTGCCGGGTGACCCCTGGAAGTTTTACAAGGCATACAGTGACGTCAAATTCTTTGATGCCGTGATGCCAGCCATTAAACCCCTGTGTTCTACCTATCAAACCATCGGAAATGTAAAAACATTATATACTTCCGCATCGGGGATACAAGGATATCTTCCCTGGCGGCCTACAAACGCCTCTCCGGTTCACCCGAAGAAAGAATATGATGTGGTAATAACGGGGACCCTTTCAAACTTCTTTTATCGCAAGAGAGGCATGTACGTCTGGCGGTTATTAAAATTGGCGAACCGGTACAAGGTGTTTGCTGGCCGCATGCCAACAGTTGAAGGCGGTTTCGATATTATGAAAAAAGCCAAGATCGTAATCCATTGTCCCAGTATCCAGGGCGGGGTCAATCTTCGTCCTTTTGAGGCAATAGCGTGCGGGGCATTATTGTTGCATGATGAGGGTGACCGTACTATTGAGGAATTTTTTGAGCCAGACAAAGAAGTGGTATTGTTTAACGAGGAGAATTTCGAACAAAAAATCGAGTACTATTTAAACCACGATGCTGAAAGAGAGCAAATTGCTCAGCGGGCAATGGAAAAAAACCGTACACACGGCAACATCGTTGTGCTCATGAAAAACACGCTGGACAAGATACGGCAATCCCGTATTAACGTAACTTCCCGGTCTGCAGGTGCATTAGCGGATGACGTAAAATTGAATTTGCTGGGGATTTCAAGCTTTTATGCCAAAGAATACCTTCTCGCTGCTTTTCGCTTCTCAAAAGCAATAAAATTGAACGAAGGTAATGAGAAATATTACAATAATCTGACAGTGTGTCTCATGGTTCAATCCTTTACGGCTAATCAGAAAAATCCTATGATTGAATCGTTGCTTCTCATGGCAAGCAGGATAAACAAGCCAACGGTGCTTTCACTGTTTAATTTACATTTATATTATCGTTTTATACAATTCAATCCTAATAAGTTTTTAGAAATGTCGGAGAAGCTGGTGCAAGACTTACGAAACAATCGTGTTGAATTACCGGCGTTCTTGGGTGATGAATTGTTTTTTTATCTGGAAAATCCAGTGGAATCTATGCCGGAGAGTTCTGTATTTGTCCTTGAACTCGAATCCTTACTGAACACATTTCCCGATCGGGGCCAACGTTACCAGGAGGGGTTTCTGAAAACCCTTTTATGGAGAACCCTTGAGTATAAAGCCGACTTCTATGAAAAATCGGGGGACGATAGCCGCGCCATCCGGGAATATGGCGCAGCATTGGAGATTTGTCCCCACAACGAGTTCATTTTAGAAAGAGTAGGTAAGCTTTGTACCGTTGCCGGACGGTTTGAAGAGGCAGAATTATATCTAACCCGTCTTTTACAACTTTCCCCGTTCCATGAAAATGCCCATATATGGTTGTCCGGGATTGAATGGGATAGGGGAGAAAAGGGGAAAATCAAAGAACGGATATCGTGCCTGCTTCATGTCACCGGTTTGAAAAATCAGGAGCAATTCAAACGTATCATGGATAAAGTAATTTAATCAAAACCAATTTTCGCGCAAATGCGCAAAGGCGCAAAGAAAGGATGGACAATACAATAGGGACAAAAATCAGATATCTAAGAGCATAGTGGATTGCTGTTATAGGCTTATAGAATTTTGTCAATTCAGGGTTTATGCCTTTCTTTGCGCTCTTTGCGGCTTTGCGTGAGGCAGACTATTCAAAATGTATGGAAAGTTAAAGAATGAGACTCAGCCAATACGAAATACAGTCAATTAAAGAGGTCGTGTATTCTTTGGACGGCAACGCCAGGATATACCTGTTCGGTTCGAGGGTTTATGACGACAAAAGAGGCGGAGATATAGACCTGCTAATAGTATCAAACAAGCTGACAAGTAAGGATGCAAGAAAGGCAAGACTGTTCCTATACGATAAAATCGGAGAGCAAAAAATCGACGTAGTTATCGCGAAAGACCTTAGCAAACCTTTTACTCGTATTGCAGTCGAAGAAGGGGTTTTGCTTTGAAACAAAAAGATATTATTTTAAATCTGTTTGATACCATCAGCCAATTGGACAGTGCGTTACACTGGCTGAGAAGATCATATACCATCTGTTCTGGAATTGCCGTTAAAGAAAATTACACAGAAGAAGAATACGATGATCTTGAAACACTGACCAGTAGGTTTGCGCGGGTAAGCGACATCATCATCCAGAAAGTGTTCCGGAGTATCGATGCGGTAGAATTCGAAAACAAAGGAACTCTTATCGACGTCGTAAACAGGGCGCATAAAAGAGGTTTTTTCGAATCGATAGAAAAGTTAAGAGAAATACGAGAATTGAGAAATAGTATTGCGCATGAATACGTACAAGAAGAGCTGTCCGATACATTTGCTGACGCGCTGAGGTTTACGCCAGAACTCTTCGATATTGCAACACAAATAAAAAACTATTGCAAAAAATATGAAATAAAAGAAGGGCAAAGTTGAAAATCAGAAAAAAACGAATGCACGGATAAAACGCTAAAATTTATATCACTGGGCATACAGGGCTTCTCAGGTCTGCGTTATTAAAGAATATTTGATTTTTTGAATTCTGGACGCTGATGAACGCTGATTATCAGGATTTAAACATAATGAAAAAACTTAAACTTTATTTTGATACATCTGTTATTAATTTTGCCTTTGCAGATGATTCACCTAATGAAAAAGAAGTTACTTTAAAGTTATTGGAAGAAGTGAGAAAAGGAAAGTATGAGGTTTATATTTCTGATGTAGTTATAAGAGAGATATTGGAAGCGTCTGAAGAAAAGGCTAAAAGACTTACTGAGTTAATCAATGAGTTCAAACCTTTAGAATTAACTTTCAATGAGGAATGTGAGCTACTTGCCAGGGAATATATTAGCAAAGGAATTATTCCAGAAAAATATGAAGATGATGCATTCCATATTGCTGTGGCCTCAGCTAATGACATGGATGCTATTATAAGCTGGAATTTTAATCATATTGTCAAGCTTAAGACTAAGAGAGAAGTAGTAGGCATTAATATATTGATGGGTTATAAGGAGATAGACATATATTCTCCAAGGGAGGTAATAGACGATGAAAGAACGTAAAAGCATGCAGGAAATTCATGAAATTATGGAAAAACTATACAAAAAACGAAAGGAAATGAATAGAAAGGAGGTTGTAGAAGATATTCATACGGGGGCTAAGGAGCTTACAAGGAGATATGGACTAAAGATAGAAATGGCCTCATCGAAAGGAAATGTTAGAAAGCAGCCAATAATTTAATGTATAGGAGTTTCAAACTGGTCGCGCACCCGTCTTGGTAGCGCGGATGAAAGTCGCCGAATGTCTGATTTAATGTATAGGAATTTCAAAGTTGTGTGTAGAACGAAGCGATTGCTTCGTTCGAGCGAAGCGGCACTTCGCTCTACATCAACGAAAAAGTCGCCGTCGGCCTAATTTAATGTACAGGAATTTCAAAGCTATTGTAGGGACACGGCGCCCGTGTCCTTACGTGTGAACACAAATAAGTCGCTGAATGCCTAATTTAATGTATATGAATTTCAATGCAACAGTAGGGCGACCCTTTAGGGTTGCCACCCCGGATGCGTGTTCAAACAGTAGCAAGGCTAAAGCCTTGCCCTACGTATAAACAGAAAAAAGTCGCCGTAGGCCTAATTTAATGGGAGATAGTGCATGTCGATATCGGTTGCACAACAACATTTTAACGATGCGGAAGAGTTTCAGAAAAACGGGCTTTTGCAAGATGCCATTGCATCTTACAAAAAAGCTATTGAGGCGGATGCTGCCTTTGTCAGCGCTTACTATAACCTGGCTCTCGCTTATCATCAGGCACAACAACCCATCCATGCCGTTACCAATCTAAAAAAAGCAACGGAATTAGACGCCGGCGATGCCTCCGCCTTTAACAACCTTGGTGTTTTGTACGTTGCGATGAACAGGTTGTATGAAGCGAAAAAATGTTTTGAAAAGGCATTGTTAATTGAAGGGGGTTATCAGGACGCCCGTGATAACCTTGAAAAAGTCTTGCAAAAGCTTCAAATAGCCAGATTCCACACCTGCAACGTAGGGTTTGTCTCCCTTTGGTATGAGCGAGGACAAGCATATATAACGAAGGCCGTTCGAGATGCTTTGGGTAGCGAATACAACACCTTTGTCTTTGCGCGGAATGGAGGCGACCCCGGCAACCCGCTGTTGCAAACTACCGGTGAATGGGACGTGCCGAATCTTACGTCTTATCCTGAATACAAAATACCACATGATGTGTTGAAAGATTGGATTGTAAAAAATGGTATAACAGCGGTGTTCTTTAACGAGGAGTACGATCTTCAGTTGGTTGAAGTTGCGAAGCGATGTGGGGTGAAGATTTTTGGATATTATGTCTGGGAGTTGTTTGATCCACTGTATGTTCCAGGATGCCAGTCCCTCTATGATAAAATTATTTGCCCGACAAAGGCCTGTTACGAAAAGTTCATAAATCTTGGACTGAACAACGTAGAGTACGTCCAGTGGGGTGTAGATTTAAATGTGTTTGAACCCAAAGCGCGTATAGATGATAAGAGGGTGAAATTCTTTCATCCTGCCGGATGGGGTGGAATGCATGCCCGCCGTGGCACACAATTGGTCGTTGATGCATTCCAAAAACTGAACGATCCGAATACGGAATTATTGATTCATACGCAGCGTACCCAGTGTGGTTTCAATGTGCAAGAAAGCAAGAATATTAAAATACTTTTCGGAACAGTGCCACGTGAAGAAATAGTTCGAATGTACCAGGCATCGGACGTTGCGGTGCTTCCTTCAAAATGGGAAGG
>CAYHFB010000278.1:0-5648 GCA_964355695.1 uncultured candidatus Brocadiaceae bacterium | reverse complement strand
TCAAATTGAAGAACGGAGAACACCTCGTGCTTGAAACCAAGGGACAGGACAGCGACCAGAACAAAACCAAAAGGGCGTTCCTAGCTGAGTGGTGCAAGGCGGTTACTCAGCATGGCGGTTTTGGGAAATGGAGTTGGGCAGTTTCATTTGATCCAAATGACCTTGGTAAGTTGTTGAGTAACGATTAATTGAACGTCCAGGAATTTCAATGCCGTTGTAGGGCGACCCTTTAGGGTTTCCAATCCTGATGCGTGTTCAAGCAGGTGCGTGTTCAAACAGTAGCAAGGCTAAAGCCTTGCCCTACGTGTTAAACAGACAAAAGCCGCCTTTTCTAAAGATGTAAGAGGAAATTCAATGATAACTGAATTAGTTTTAAAAAATTTCAAGAGTGTATCAGAACAAACGTATTTATTTACCGGCTTCGATTTGCTGGTCGGGAGAAATAATAGCGGCAAGAGCACGATTCTTCAATCAATGGCTATTTGGCAATATTGTGTTGATGAATTTCATCGTATGAAGAGGGCGGGCAAGTCGGGCGCACAGATTGTATTGCCTAATTTTACCGCCTTGCCATTGCCTGAATTTAATCTGCTGTGGACTGATAAAACAGACAGGAAGTATCCAAAAGAAAATGGTGGAAAGCGCAAGCAGGTTTATATCTATATTGAAATAATTGTAAGATGGCAAAAAAGCGATGGAAGGCTGGGGGAATTTGGCATCAGTCTAAGGTATCACACGCCTCAATCTATTTATGCAATACCTATTAATGGCTGGAGTGAATTTAAAACGTTGGATGCTTCAGGTGAATTACCTCGCATTGTTTACGTGCCGCCATTTTCAGGATTAGACCCATTTGAACGATGGCTGGATGACGCGGTTGTTCGGCAGCAAGTGGGTAAAGGACAACCTGGTTCCGTATTGCGCAACTTGCTTTTGAGAGTAACAGACCAATATGAACCACAAGGATTGTTGGATATACAAACAAGATTAAAACCATCTCAGATTAAAAATTGGACTACAATTCGACGCAAGGTGAAGGAGTGGTTTGGAGTGGATTTGCTGCCTCCCGAATATGAAAAAGGGGTTAGCATCAACATTGATGCAAAATACAAAACTGAAAAAGGCAAAGAGTTTGACATTATTTCCGGCGGTAGTGGCTTTCATCAGGCGTTAACACTTCTGGCGTTTTATTACGGCTATGAAGGCGTTACAACCATCCTTTTTGACGAGCCGGATGCACACACGCATATAAATCTGCAAAGGGAAATCCTGAATTACTTTCAGCAGTTAAAGACAACTCAATTTATTATTGCCACCCATGCTGAGGAATTCATCAAGGGTGTTTCCGCTGGAAGTATTATTTCGGTGCTGAATCAAAAACCGGAAAGGGTGCAATCAACTCCAGAGATTATTACGGCATTATCTGATGTTGATAATGAAGCGGTTGTCGAAACTCAACAAGAACCATTTATCCTCTATGTTGAAGGAGAAGATGATGAAAGGATATTAAACGGATGGGCTTCTATTCTTGATAAGCAACAGGTGCTCAAGCGATTTTATATTAAGACTATGGGTGGACCAACCAAAAACGAGATGCAAGCAAAAGCAACAACCCACTTTAAGGGGTTGAAAAAAATAGTCCCCAAGGTGAAACAACTTATAATATTTGATTATGATACAGAACAGAGCTATCATCCTAAACCCGGAAACCCTGCTTTATTTGAATGGAAAAGAAAAAACATTGAGAACTATCTTCTTGTCCCAGAGGTATGGATAAGGGTGGTATTGGAAAAGAGAAATGAAACAGTATCTGGCCAAGATATTGTGGATGCTATAGAAGTTTTTTTTGTTGAGCAAAATCTCACCCTGCCGGAAGGAAAGACATGGCGGAATGTTTCAGCAAATATTTTTAGTGTGGTGAATGGGAAGAAAATCCTCTTTGAACAGGTGGATTCGCTTTTTCAAAGGATTAATATTAAGAGTGGTTTAAAGATTAACAAGGAAACGCTTAGCAATAATTTTAAACCGGAAGAGCTTCATCAAGACGTGATTGATTTGTTCGATAAGCTTGAAGCTGTACTTTCAAATGAGTAAAAGGCGAAGGGGTATTCTGCGGAAAAGCATAACACAAGTCAAGCATAAATAGCATTAATATGGAATGTGTTTGCACATAGCACGAGGCTGATAAGTGTCCTCGAAATCTGTGAAATCAGTGGTTTCAATGCTGTATTTTGGTATGAGGCTTGCCCTTACAGACAGGCTATTTCACTAAAATTTAATCAACCACGTTTTTTATTAATTGACCGGGCACGGGGAAATTATCCTGTACGTATCTATTTGTATTTACTGATCTTAGAGGGTTTTTGGCTAGGGTGGCACTTCCAGAGTTCTGATGACAGGAAATGGCTTTTGAAAATCAATGAAAAGTTGCTGTTGTGTTTCGATTCACGCAACCCAACCTACCCGGCTTTTTCACAGTTTAGAATAGTTTTTCTTAACGTTAAGACTTCTAAAGCTTTTAATCTGTGAAATCTGTGGTTTCTGCTGTTTTTTCCATAAAATCGGTAATTTCATTCTCGCCGCGGGTATTAAAGGAAAGTGGCATTGCTCGCAGACATGTTTCCGTGAATGCTGAGCTTTGCAGGCGTCAAGCGTTTGCCACGGTTCACAAGCCAGCCCCGGCCAGACGATAACGTTTTCTTGCCTTGCCCGGCGCTTCCTATCCGGCCAAGTCTTGTTCAATGTGTTCGATTAGCTCCTGGGCTTCGGCTTCATCCGTAGTCGCGTGTCCCTGGTAGGACTGATAATCGCGCAGGGATGCCCGGGCGTAGGCTAGGACGCGCTCCAGCAGTTCACGGCGAGACTTGGGGTCTTCTGCTTCTTGAGCAAGCTGAGCATACGTCAATGATAAATTGTAGCGAACCATTCCAACATCGTAACGACTGCCTGTTTGTTCATAATAGCGCGCAGCCTTTTCGTAATGTTCACGAGCGGATTCACTTAAACCGATATTTCGATAAAGGTTACCCAAACTACCGTGCATCGGTGCTATATCAGTTATAGCAGAATCCGGGCAAAGCTTTAGGGCTTGAAGATGAAAGGATTTGGCTGCTTGAAAGTGGCTGAGCAGTATTTCTGGCGATTCAGTGCGCCGTATTCTTACATCTATAAAGCGTTCATAATACACCATGCCAATGTGTTTAATGCTGCGCGCACGACCTAGTGCATCCTGAATATCGCGTAACTGCAAGCTGTGTTGATAAGCGGCTTCAGCAGCATCCAGGTCACGAATGTTGGAAATTTCCATATAGGCACGACCTAGATTATAGTGGCCAATCGCTTCGCTGACGTTGTCGTTTAAACGCTGGCAATAGCGAATAGATTCCTGATAGGCGGCCACACAATCTGTACTTTTTTGTGAACTTAGACTCTGACCTAATGTTCCTGTAGATACGGCCAGATTTCGAATACGATTGCGCTGCTTAGCAGTCAGCGGTGCAGAGTCGGGCATTGCCAGCACCGCGGCAGCTTGTTGTTTGTGCCAAACAACTGCTTAGTTTTGCAAGGCAGCGGCTAGGCTCAAATCACGGTCGTAGTATTGTGCCAAACGAACACGATTCTCCATGACCAGTGTATATGCATCTTCGCGTCCAGCAATAGGCATATCATCGGAGGTGCAATAATCAGGAACGATATCTGTTACCAACTGAGACCATTCCGCGCTGCGTCCCTGATACTGATAAAACACACCTAATCCCTGCATTACCAGGATAAGCACATCCCACCGTCCGTGCTTTCGTGCCAAACGGCGAGCATGAAGCATATTGGCTTCTTCGATACAGAGAAGCAAAATTACCTCTCGATTGCCATTGATAAACTGGCTACTGTAATAATTGACCATCTCCCCTATAGCCACCACCCACGCCTGTAATGCCGTATTGATACTGCTGCGCCCCTCTTTGCCGTCATAGTGTAGTTTGAATGCCTGGCGCAAAAACCACGGCAAGGCGGGGTGGATGCGATGCCAGGTGTCATCAATAGGTGTCAGCAAGCCAATATCGCCAGCGCGTAAAAGCAAACTAGCGATATGCTTTTCATCCTTGCCTTGCAGCTCGGCTAGCCCGCCTTCAGCTTTTCCCATAAACACCAGCGCAAAGACATTGACCACGCCTTGAAACAAGTGCAGTAGCGCGATAATCGGCAACTCATCAGCCGTAAAGGCATGAGCAAAGCCATAATTCAGTGAGGCGGCAAGCGAACGGTCGCGCCCTTGCGCGGAGTCCTCGTCGGCTATGGTTTGCTCGCCATCACGCAGAGCTTGAATGAATGCACCGATTTGCTCGTGTCCACAAAAGCCGTTTTTAATGGCTTGCATCACCACCACGCGCAAGGTCAGGGGAGCCTGCACAATAACCCAACAGCGGTTGCCACGCGCTCGGTTCCCGGCGTTGTATCTGGCGTTCTTCGCCCAGCTTCAACACTAACGCGGCTGCATCAGGAGTAGACATACGCGGCATGGGAATGCGAAAGGGAATACCGCCCAGCCACTCTTGTTCGTTACGCCGCGAGGTCAACAGCAGCCTGACTTTGCTTGCCTTGTCGAGTTTAAGTTGTTTGAGAAAGTCGGCCAATTCACGCTGCTCGTTGGCCTTCCACTGAGAATCACTGCCATGTGGAAAACCCGCTACGGATTCGACGTTGTCCCAAATCCACAACAACTGAATTTGCCGTAGCGCTTGCACGATCAAATCACGGCGTTTCTCGCTATCGTTAATCGCGAGCCAGTCTACGCCATTGGCTTTAAAGAACGGCGCGAACAATCTACCGAATTGATTGATTGCGTCATTGAGTGTGGTGTAATACTCGAAGGATGTCAGCCACACCCGCGGCTCAGCGCCCAGGCCGCCGGTTTCGGCGTACCAGCGGGCAAATTCCACCGCGGCGCTGCTCTTGCCTTGTCCGGCATAAGCATGGAGCAAGACGATCTTGTGATTATCAAATGCCCTGTCCAGCATCAGCAAGGTTTCATCACGGCCGATAAAGCCGCTGTCGGGAACGTAGCGCAATAAGGCCGTGTTGCGCTGCACCGGGTCTAATTCAGACTGTTGCGCGAGCGCCGGGGGATGGTTGCTCAGCAATTCAAGCGGCAGGGCTTCATAAATCACCGGCACAAACCAGCCCTGCAAGGGGTGCGGCTGCAAACCGATCCAGCGGTCGGGATTGCGCTGCAAGTGTTTGCGCGCCTCGCTTGCCGCCTGTCCAAAGCTCAGACACTGGCTCAGTCCGGCATATAGCTCCGCCATATATTGCGCGGCGGTGACTACGTACATGCTATAGCGCATCCCCAACACTGCAGGTATGCCGCAATCCACAACGACCTGAGCGAGCGAACCCATGGCGCGGATTTCGTCGTGGACGGTTGCTGCCCCGGAGGGTTTTTCCGTGGCCTGGTGCATGGCGGATTGACAGGCATTCAGTATCAGCACGGGAACGTCGTTGTCGTGTAAGAGCTTGCCGATCTCATCACCTGACACCGGGCGCATTTTTTCGACGGCGTCCTGATGTTCACATGCGAGGCTAAAGCGCCATTGGTGTTGTCCATTGACGGGGCTTTAGCCATCACCTCATCCAGGGTATGACCAGTTCCA
>CAYHFB010000277.1:1918-5668 GCA_964355695.1 uncultured candidatus Brocadiaceae bacterium | reverse complement strand
TTTGAGTGAATAATGAATTCATATAAATATCCCGTAACTACCGATTAATGCTTGTGTTAGCAATTGTCGTCTAAAAACGATTGCAGGATTTAGGTATTATATTATTCGATAATTAAGAAAAGGAGGTATTTTATACATGACCGCAATTGCTAAAGACTTGTTAACAAAAACAGGACGTAAAGTTAACGTAAGACCCGATACGATTGATTTTCGTGACAAAATGTTTGTACCCACACTCATAGAAGTACCTACGATAATTGATTTACACAAATATAAAGAAAAAGAAGTACCTGTTCTTGATCAAGGTAAAGAAGGTGCTTGTACCGGATTTGGTTTAGCAACAGTTGTTAATTATCTGTTGCGTACAAGAGGATGTATCCCCGATTACATGGATGTCAGCCCATTTATGTTATACCAAATGGCAAAACGTTACGACGAATGGCGAGGAGACGATTACGAAGGCTCAAGCGCCAGGGGATCAATGAAAGGCTGGCATAAACATGGGGTATGTTCACAGGAATCGTGGGATTTAACAAATAAAGTTACACCAAAAGTATTGGAAGACGCTGTAAAAAGACCATTAGGTGCTTATTTTAGGGTTAACCATAAAGATTTGATTGCGATGCATTGTGCCATCTCAGAAGTAGGAATTCTTTACGCCACGGCATTAGTACACACAGGATGGGAAGCTGTTGGTAACGATGGAATTATAAAGCTAAGCGACGATATGTTAGGGGGACACGCCTTTGCAATTGTTGCTTATGACGAAGAGGGACTCTGGATACAGAATTCTTGGGGAAATGATTGGGGATTTGAAGGATTCGCCAGAATCAGTTATGATGATTGGCTTAAAAACGGGACTGATGTGTGGGTTGCTCGGCTCGGCGCACCGGTACACATTAAAACCGAAGAATCGGTTGCCGCTAGGCATTCTGCAGCGATTACTTACACGGATGCTTTTAGCAATTTTAAACTACGCAGGCATATTATTAGTCTTGGTAATGATGGTTATCTCAAAAAAGAAGGAACATATGGAACTACCGAAGAAGATGTCATGCAGATATTTGAAGAGTATTTTCGTGAAGAAACAAAAGAGTGGGGTAAAAAACGTTTATTGCTTTATGCTCATGGTGGATTAGTGCCTGAATCCTCAGCCGTACAACGCATTGCAGATTATCGGTCTGTACTTTTGCAGGCGGAGATTTACCCAATCTCCTTTATATGGCATAGCGATTTATGGTCAACCGTTACTAGCGTACTCAAAGATGCTGTTGGTTCGCGACGACCAGAAGGATTTCTTGACGCTGCAAAGGACTTCATGCTAGATCGTTTGGATGACACACTGGAACCAATTATAAGGATGTTAGGTGGTAATCATGTATGGGATGAAATGAAAGAAAATGCCGAGGGAGCAACAAACAATAAACAGGGCGGAGTACGTATAGCATTGAAATGTATAGATAGATTACTGAGAGACGATCCAAATGTAGAGATACATATCGTTGGACATAGTGCTGGAAGTATATTTCATGCCCCGCTCATCAAAAGACTAACCACCGAATATAACCGCAAAATTACAACATGTACGTTATGGGCTCCCGCATGTACAACAAGGCTTTTCAAAGAATATTATCTACCGGCAATCACAGATAACAAAATCAGCAGGCTTGCAATGTTTACATTAAAAGACGAAATAGAACAAGACGACAATTGTGCAATGATTTACCACAAATCATTACTCTATTTAGTATCGAACGCATTAGAATCAAAGCAACGATTTCCCTTTCAAGATGGAGAGCCACTGCTTGGAATGGAGAAGTTTATAAGAGAGGATAACAAGATATCAGATTTATTTAGCAGTGGTCGCTGTGAATGGGTGCTTACTCCCAATGACAAGTCAAATGAACCAACATGCCATTCCACTGCGCGTCATCATGGTGATTTTGATGATGATGAAGCGACATTAAAAGCGACGATTGGTCGTATTCTTGGTGATGGTAAGTATGGCGGTCGATTCTATTTTAAACGTTCTGCATCTTCATTACGTGAAAGGAGGCTAAGATTGCAATAAATTATTGTTTTTTTTGTGACGTTAATAAACATTTTCTTTAAAGGATATATTATGAAGAATAATTCAACAAATAAACTGTATTGCTGCACAATTAAATTACTGCCTAACGATCAATGGATTTCTGCCGCTACTCAAGCCATTAATATTAATCCAGTAAACGCGACCTCAACCCACATATTGAAACAGGCCGCTCCTGACGTCGAGATAGCCCCCGCACACTTGGCACTATTGACCAGTAAGTATTGGGGCAAAGGTGGCGTTCGACTAACCGTTGGATTTCTAGATAATCCAGAATCTGCACTAAAAAAACGTATCCTCGAACACATGAATGCCTGGGCTAAATACGCAAATGTGAAATTTATGGAGACTTCGACAGATCCTCAGGTACGTATCAGTCGAATCCCTGAAATAGGTCATTGGTCATATATGGGAACAGATATTCTCAGCATCAAAGCATCCGAATCAACAATGAACCTCGACTCCTTTACAATGAATACTCTTGATTCAGAGTTTTATCGTGTCGTCCGGCATGAAACTGGCCACACACTTGGGTTTCCCCATGAACATATGCGTGATGAAATTGTAAACCGTATTGATCGCATTAAGGCAATTGCATTCTTCAAAACCACGTACAATTGGAGTGAACAGCAAGTAATCAATCAGGTTCTCACACCAATAAACAACTCGGCATTAATAGCTACTGCACACGCTGATCCGAATTCAATTATGTGTTACTGGCTTCCAGGCACTATCATGAAGGACGGACAAGATATCACTGGCGGTAAGGATATTGATAGTTTGGATGCGCAACTTGCAAGCACGGTCTATCCACCCAAGTATAACGAGAGTAAATGGATCACAGCGCTATACGCAGACATTCTTAAACGCGTACCGGATTCCAATGGTTTACAATACTGGGTATTACAACGTGATAATGGTGCCTCACGCGATAACGTTGTCAACGGATTTTTAAACTCGCCGGAGTATTGTGGGATAGTTATCAACAGATTTTATAATAAATATCTTAATCGCACACTTGATCCTGGTGGATTACAATCGTGGACGGAAAAACTTAAACAGGGTATTGCCTTACAACAGATTATCGTCGGGTTCTGTGATAGCGTCGAATACAAATCTACAAATACACTACCTGCGCAATTCATAGAGTCGCTTTATGATAAATTGCTCGGACGATCGTCAGACACACAAGGTAAACAGTCATGGATGGACTTGCTGAGAAAAGGACATAGCACCGCGGAGGTAATCTATGGGTTCCTAAATTCATTGGAATACTGTACACAACAGGTCACTGAGTTGTACAAAGCGCTACTCGGTCGTCAACCTGATGCTAACGGCCTCTCAGTCTGGGTCAAGGCAATGACAAGCGGATCACCGTTCCAGCAAATTCAGCGCGGTTTTCTGGTATCTGACGAATACAGAAATCGTGCACTTACCCGATTTTAGGAGCAAACGCATTTTGAGTAAAAGAAATACAATAAGATTCGACATTATAGGGAGGTTCTATGGGCGTCATCATGCAGTCATTTTATTGGGATTGTCCGCGTATTGAGGGGAAGGAGTACCAATGGTGGAATCACGTGAAAGGCCAGATTTCATCGCTGAAGGCGGCGGGCTTTACCGCGCTCTGGCTGCCTCCTGCGTGCAAGGCGGCAAATATT
>CAYHFB010000277.1:0-1818 GCA_964355695.1 uncultured candidatus Brocadiaceae bacterium | reverse complement strand
GTCTACACGCAGGTTATCGAATACGCCCGATGGCTCCTGGAGGAGATTGGATTTGATGGATTCCGTTACGACTGCGTAAAAGGCTACGGCGGCTGGATGGTACGCGCCATACAGGAACTGCGTGCGCTTCGAAACGGAAAGCCCATCAGACCATTCGGCGTCGGCGAATGCTGGGACAGCGAACGCAAGATTGATGACTGGCTCGACGAAACAAACGCCTGGTCAGACAACCGCGCCGGGGCATTCGATTTCCCCCTGCGTGAGCGCTTGAAAAACCTGTGTGACTCCTACGGATACAGCCTCAGAAACCTTGCCGATGGCGGAACGTTCATGAAAGACCGGCCAACTGAGGCCGTCACGTTCGTTGAAAACCACGATATTGTGCGCGACAATCCGATTGTTAACGACAAGATGCTCGCCTACGCCTTCATCCTGACCCACGAGGGCTACCCTTGCGTGTTCTGGCAGGATTATTACGCCCTGAACCTGGGACTTGCAGACGAAAAAAGCGGCATTGCGGCGTTAGTGCGCGCGCACGAAGACCATGCCGGCGGCGCAACAACAGTCCTCCACGTTGACGACAGCCTTTACATCATGCAACGGGGCGGCGCCGGCAATCAAAAGGGGCTGATCTTCGTTATGAACAACTGCGGCGAGGCATGGAACGGCATATTGGTCGAAACACAGTGGAACAACACCCGCTTTGTCCCCGTTGCATGGCGCGGGCGAGAAGACGCCGGCACACCACGGGAGCAGATGACTCAAGGCAACGGCTGGGGTCAATTTTACGCCCCGCCGAGGGGGTATGCGGTTTATGTGCCGCAGTGATGGGATATGTGTTATACAAAGGATTATTTGTGTGGAAAGGGGTTTGAGGGCGTCCTCAAACCATGTGACAAGATAAGGAGGTTGTTTTATGTTCGGTTCACAAATACTTGAAGTTGCCATTGGTATGGTTTTTGTTTATTTTGTTTTAAGCATGATCTGCTCTTCGGTTAATGAGTGGATTGCCAGCCGTCTTAGTATGCGCGCTAAATGTCTCGAAAAAGCAATCAAAAATCTTTTAACCCATTCTGTCAGCGAAAACCCCGCTTCTGTTAGCGGTTTTGCAGACGTTAAAAAGTTATTCTATGAGCATCCCCTTATCAAAGGCCTGATGGATGGCAATAAACTACCTTCCTACATTCCTGCAAATATTTTTTCGTCTGCTTTGCTTGAGATTGTAAAAAATAAGTCTACAGCAGCCGGAGATATAAATACTGCAATTTCTAGTCTTCCAGAAGGTAAATTGAAGGAATTGTTGGTTAATTTTGCAAAGAAAGCAGAAACCAACCTTGAGCAGGCACGAGTAGAGGTAGAAACTTGGTTTAACGGCACAATGGAACGTGCCTCTGGCTGGTACAAACGGCAGATACAGTGGATCATATTAGCTATTGCTTTTGGAGTATGTGGATTTTTAAATGCCGACAGTTTCACGATTGCAAATGCCTTGTGGAATGACGGCAACTTAAGGGCCGCCGTTGTTGCCTCAGCAAAGAAGGCTGCTGATAATCCCCCTCCAACTGCGCCAAATGCTTCATCAAAAAGCATTGAATATCTTCGTTCTGAACTTCAAAGCCTTAACCTTCCAATAGGTTGGGTGCTGCAACAGGAATCGACAGACAAACAAAAGACGCTGCTTAACGACCCAAGAGCAGTCCCCGGTAGTTTAGGCGGATGGATATATAAAATCGCCGGAATAATATTCACTGCGATTGCTGCATCTCAGGGTGCGCCTTTTTGGTTTGATTTACTTAATAAATTTATTGACTTGAGAGG
>CAYHFB010000276.1:0-5684 GCA_964355695.1 uncultured candidatus Brocadiaceae bacterium | reverse complement strand
CACCCCATCGGGGTGTAACAACCGTAGCCCACTGCGTGAGCGGTGGGTAAAGAGATATCCCTATTGTTTTAGCCCCGTAGGGGCGGCGCAACCCGGATAAGCGGTGTAGACGAGTGCGCAGGCACGGGGTTTACCACGGTACGAATGCCGGTGGATATGAATGAATATATCCCCGGAGGGGCGATCTGTTTGTAGCAACGGAATTGAAATATCATAAAAGCGCCGTATGAGCGGTCTGATAGATGTTTTCACAAAACTATTTTATTTTAAATAAAGGGAGGGGTTCGAACGTGAGCAAACAAGAATTCTTTATCTGTCCTTACTGTGGTAATGTCAAAACATTCAGGGTATTTACCAGTAGCTTTCAGGTTGTCGTACAATCCCCGGAGTTAGGGACACCGATAGACCAAAGCAGTGTTTTGCCTAGTTTGAGGCCGTCTGACAACGTTGTTGAATGCCAGGTGTGTCTGAAGAGGATGGAATACGACGTGGCCAGGCATTTTGGCAAGATATATCGTGAAGTTACGGAAAAGATATCAGGGAATCCCGCAGGCAAGCACAACGGCGCACATACCGTTAATCGGCTCGTTTTCACGCGGAGCGTAGGAACGAGTGGAACATAAATTATGCTTTCGGCGACTTTTTCATGCACACAGGGACACGGGCACCGTGTCCCTACTTTGAAATTCCTAAACTGTTTATACGTAGGGCAAGGCTTTAGCCTTGCAACTGTCTGAATACGTATCAGGGATGGCAACCCTAAAGGGTCGCCCTACTAATTCCTATACGATTAAAACCTATCCATAAGGAGGATACGATGAACACCACTGCAACCAAACAGAAAAGAACCGCTGAAAAACCCGTGTCTCAGGATGAATCGGACGCCGTGCTTTCGTTAAAGACGTCCACCCCTGATCCGCTGATTGTAAAAAGGAGCGATCCCGTTTGCTCCGCCGCCAAGGATATCATCACGGGCGGGAATGCCCTTTTTACCGGGAAAAGCGGCGCCGGAAAGAGTGTGCGGAAAGACGCTTTGCTCGAACCGGACAATTACCGGAAGATATTCGCAGGCACTGACCTTGAAAATATAGAGGTGTCTATTACGGCGATTGACGTGGACTTGATTCCAGTGCTTGCGTCTGCGGAAGTGCAGTATATAAGCACTATTGAGCAGGGGACGTCGTTTAGAAAGCCCGTGGCGATTGCAGAAAAGATACTAAAGTACGGATACCGAAGTGAGGCTGAAATGCTCGCAGCGGAAAAAGAGAGACTGAACGTACTTAAAAATAAAAAAGGCCGCATTGACATTAAAATTATCGCAGTTGACGACTTTGACAGGACGGCCGACGTAAGCATTACCAACGCCTTTATGAAGTTTATTAACGACTTTCAACACACCCTCTTCAACGGGGAAAAACGCTGGATGAACATCCAGGCCGTCGCCACGTCGAACAGCACGTGCGCTGGCCCTCAACGAGGCTATTCTGCAGCGAAAGGGATTGACATTGCGATAGGCAACCGCTTCTGCACGTATGCGATTGAACGTAGTAATTTGTATGAGATACTTACCCACCAGTTTGAGAAGGAGTGCCATGGGTACATCCAAAAGCTGTGCGCACTGGCTGATGAGATTATGCATGAAATAGACGAAGGCGCGTTCGCGGCCATCGGAGAAATAAGCCTGCGTCAGATCCGGAAGTGTGTTGAATTGGTGGTTTACGGCATTGATACGCCCAAGGATGCCGCGTCGCGTCTCCTTGCAGGCGTTCCGAAGGATGATGACGAGAGGATAAAGGCCGACTCACTCATCGCAAAGTATTTCGACCCGGCCTCGTTGAGGAAATCGGCAGGGATTTTTTAAAAACAGATTGAACTGCAGTGGGCGCAGAGAAACGCAGGATGGAAGGGTTGCAAAACGACAGAATAATATTCGATAACATAATGTTAAATTATGTATTCCGGCAACTTTTACCTGTTGAATACGTAGGGCAAGGCTTCAGCCTTGCGGCCGCTTGAACACGCACCAGAGGTGGCAACCCTAAAGGGGCTCCCTACTTTCTGAATACGTGCCAGGGATGGCAATCATAAATGGTTGCCATGCTGCTGCTTTGAAATTCCTGTACATAAATCAGGCATTTGGTGACTTTTGTTCGCGCAACCGAGACGGTTGCGCTACCGGGTTGAATTTCCTATACGTGAACTATGCAGGTGCGTGTTTATTTGGCAAAAAACAGGTCACAGGGACACGGGCGCCGTGTCCCTACATTAAATAGTAATTCGCAATCAGTTACAGGAGAATGCATGTATGAAGAAATCCAAGGAGCATTATTCTTATAGGGGGTTTCGTGAAACCATTAGCACCTACGAACTCGACAGCCTCAAACAAGTCATAACAGAAGCAAACAAGATAGCCTTAAAGGTAAAAGATATCCCTGCCAGGTCAGGCGGTAATCACTGGACGGCTAATACCACGCTTAAGAAAGTCAGTGAGGAACTGAAAAATGTTTATCAGACGAAAATTGTGAATGAAAAGTCCTTAAAAGACCTTATTTCACCTACTTCGCCTACTGCGCTTTATTATGCCGGATATAAAATACTTCTGGGCAGGCAAATTGTGCCCATGCTGATGCTTGCCGAGGTGGATAGGGCGTACGGTGTTGACGTAATCATCAATTTTACGCATGGTTCCCACGATGCCTACCGGCGTTATAATCCTTTAGTAAAAATGCTTTTGTCGGATGGAAGCGGCTCGCGGTTTATTGACTCGACCTGTATTGCAAATATCAATGCCATTGATCTCTGGAAACGATATGCCCTGCTGGAAAGCATAGCCGACATTGTTATGCATGCGCATTATATGACTGAGAAGAATGGCTATTACCATCTATCTCTCACGGCGCATACTTTCGGGCTTTCAAACATCATCAGGCTTTTAGCCCTCAAGATATTTGCCGATCATCTCCTGTATTACCGCCCAAGCCAATGGTATTCGCGGTTTCATAGCGATGAGCAGCTCGCTAAGAATGACAAGGCGTACGTATTTGACGTCATCCCGGAACCCCTCCTCGCCCTCTCATACCTGCCCGCAGGCGTCCACCGGAAGATAGAACAACTCATTGACCATTCCCTTGCAGGCGATTTGCACAATGCCGTTGCAAAACAAGGAGAATACGGCGGCGCACTCTTGCAGAGAACCCTGGGGAGCGCTATAGCAGGTTGTAATAACGGAGTCACGAAGAAAGATTTGCCTGGCTGCCCGGCTGAACTTTTGGAGTTAGAAGGCCGGGCGTCAGATTTATGGGACGAGGCCGTTGCATTGTTAAATATGCGGCGTACCGGTGGTACGGATAAGGAAAGGCTATTTTTGCCGGTGGACATTTCTGACTTTGAATCAAATTCCCCGCAAAGAAAGCTCCTTGCGGCCGTCGAATGCCAGAAGAATTGGGAAAAGTTTGTGGCCGGTTGCAATTTAAATGAAATGGTCTACGAAAAACTGATGAAGGAGGTCTCCAATTGCCCTATGCCCTATACCGCAGACCAGCCGGTCGGGCAGCGATTGAAGGCGGCTGTCACCGGCCAACTGATGTCTGACCTTGGCGTTGGGGCTACCACCTTTTATCATTTGCCAAACCATGTTTTTTCCTACCAGAAAGACCCGTCGCTGGGAGATGAAAGAAACAAAGCTGTAGAGAAGATGCACAACGAAGTCGGCAATATGATGCAGCGCCTTATCTCATTCAACTATCTCAGAGAAGTTTCTCAAAAGAAGATTGATGGCGTTTTTGATAGTTGGCTATCCTTTCATGAGGAGCATTGCCGGTATAACGGCTGCGGTGTGTCATCAGTCGAACAGCTCATCTTCCCGGCATTTTTCTTTTCAGACATGCGTTTCCGTGAGATGATCGCGGAAGAGGAAGACTGGTTCAGGAATCCATGGCTAAAGATTCGGGGGCATCTGAAGGATTTTGGTATTTACTTCGAGGCAAAGAACTGGCACAAGATTTACCAAATAATCTCCAAAATCTCCGATGAAATCAAAAAACTCTCTCTGACCCTGATAAAGGACGATGGCGCGTTACCGGCGCAGGAAATCCTGAATCAGGCGGTGCCATCAGCGGCGGCAGCGGCGGCTCCCTTCAGCCCGCCCCCGGCGCACTTCTCCAGTGAGCAGGTAGTTGTGTGTGAGTCGTTGGCGCCCGTTCAACTAGTAAAGGCGCCGCCCGGCAGCGCGGCCAGATATGAGCAACTCGTGGCAAAAAACGCCCATTTCATCAGAAAGCTGAGGCGCATAGACTCGGTCTTCCGGAAACACTGCACCTCGTTTAAACGTTACGCAAAGACCGGTCCGATATTCGACGACCTGCGTCTGCCTTTTTACCAGGAAGGCGAGCTGCTTTACAGCATGGTGCAGTACACCCCTAAAATCGTGCCTGGACAGAAAAGCCAGGTAATCATTCTATTTGACTTTAGCGGCTCAATGGGGGAAGACAAGGTTGCCAAGGCAAAAGACGTTGCGGTCATCATGGCCGAGGGGCTGAAAGAGCGCTTCGACATCCAGCTCTATCTCTATACCACCAACGGCATCTTTTACGAATTGATAAACATCTTCGACTCCGAGGATAAGACCGCCGGAAAGATAGGCCTTGCATCCATTACGGCAAACGACACCTCGCGTGGCCGGGGGTGGAATCCCGACGCAGCGATGATTCTGGCGGTGAATAACATCTTGAAGGGGCGGCCTGACAAAAGGCGTTATACCCTAATTCATATATCCGACTGCGAATTCTGCAAATCACTGGCAAGGAGCGACCTGGCGAACGGGCTGGAAGAAGTGGAACTTGCCGCAAGGAGGATCATTGACGAAGGAAACTCGTACGTCGTGGCGCGTATCGGAAAGGATGAAGACCCCTTTGCGCTATCAAACGTCCGGCACGAGTACCTGCACTTTCCCGATGGGGTTTTGAAGGAGGCGAAGGTAGACGAGCTTTACAAGGCGCTGGCGCGGGCGACGAAGGATAGGTAATCTTGAAAACCCTGGTAACCGCTAATGAACGCCAATAAAACATTGTAGAGACGACCCGGTGGGTCGTCTCCGTATTCGCCGTCCATGAGCGTTCATTCGCGGTTGATAACTGCTGATAAGAAAGGAGAGACGCTTGTCGGTAGCGCAGGCGTCCCGCCTGCTGTTTTTTTAATGCAGGCGAAACGCCTGCGCTACCAATGCTGTCGCCGCAGGCGACATAATTAATCCGATATGCGTAATTCAATACACAGTCAAATAGGGTCGTAATGCCCGGGTTTTCTTTGTTTTTGAGGCTATTCCGGGCTTATGCCTTTCTTTGCGTCCTTTGCGGCTTTGCGCGAGACAGATTTAGGTGTCGAAATTCCGATTTGTTCAGCTATAATACTTGTTGCAATCCAAATGCTATCATGTATCGGATAGTAGGGCGAGGCTTTAGCCTTGCCACTGGAACGTGCGATTGGGGATAAACACGCACGTATCCATGCAAACCCCAACGATAATACCCGGCGCGTGGCAAACTAAAGGTTCGCCCTACAAAACGCCCCTGGAACGTGGTAATGCCCTGGCTGGTCAACCGTCCCCAGTTGACAAATAACAAAATACCTTATGGAGGAATTATTATGCCTGATAAATCAAAAACAGACACGTCTGAATCAAAACA
>CAYHFB010000275.1:0-5684 GCA_964355695.1 uncultured candidatus Brocadiaceae bacterium | reverse complement strand
CAGTCTTCAGATTAGCGATTAGACACAAAATAATTACAATCACTCTATCTCGCTACCATCAATAGACTTAACATTGACACCCACCCGCAAACCCGCATAAATAAAATGAAAATTCCTATACAATCAAGATACAAGATACAAGGGAAAATGGAAAATTATCAGTTATTACGATAAATCTTTGTGCCTTCGTGCCTTTGTGTGAGAAAGGTATTGGCATTACCATGTATGGTATCTTTGCGCCAGGTACTATGTGAACCAATTGCAACTATGAGAATTATCAGTGTAATCGGTGAAATCTGTGGTTTCAAGTTTTTATATCTTGTCTTATTTGTGTAAGCCTTTCTTCGTAACCCGATACTAATTCGTGAAAATTCGTGAAAATTCGTGTAATTCGTGTCCCGGTTGTTAAGCTTTTTTGGGTCGCGTTTTTGCTGCGTTATGATGTTTGTCATTACAAAATCTCTGAGCAACAGGTCCGGTTTCGTCCGGTGCGCTTGGCCTCGTAAAGACTGGCGTCCGCGGCTGTCAGTAACCGTTCCGGCGTCAGTTCTGCGCTCGGTATGGCAGTGGCGACTCCAAGGCTGATGGTAACCACCGGCGCGACGGTCGATCCCTTGTGCGCAATGCCCAACGCCTGTACCGCCAGCCTCAGTGCTTCCGCCTTGATCATGGCGCCTGCCTGGTCGGCGCCGGGCATCAGGCAGACGAATTCTTCACCGCCGTAGCGAGCAACGATATCGTGGGACCTTCCCACGCCGGCCTTGAGGACGGACGCAACCGACTGCAGGCAGGTATCGCCAGCCTGATGACCATAAGCGTCATTGAACTGCTTGAACTGGTCGATGTCGATCATGACCAGCGATAAGGGCGTTCGGGTACGGCGGCAACCGCGCCATTCGCTCTCCAGGTTTTCGTCGAACCGGCGGCGGTTGGCGATGCCGGTCAGGCCATCAATAAACGCCAGGGAGCGCAGCAACTCGGACTGACGCTTGAGGGTCAGTTGAGTGCGCAAGCGCGCACGCAGCACAACCGGATTTATCGGCTTGGTAACGAAATCCACCGCGCCACTTTCCAGCCCGTACGCTTCATCAAGCGGACTGTCCCGCGCGGTGATAAAGATTACCGGGATATCACGGGTGAGCGGGTCGGCCTTGAGCCGGCGGCAGGTTTCATAACCATCCATCTCCGGCATCATCAAATCGAGCAGGATCAGGTCGGGCTGGAATTCCATTGCCAATGCCAGACCCATTGCGCCCGAGGTGGCAATCTGGAGATCGAAGTCGGTTGACAGCGCCACTCCCAGTGTGTATAAATTCTCCGGCTTATCGTCGATGGCTAGTATTCTTGGTCTTTGCTCGCTCATGATTCCACCTCTTCCCAGCCATGGGCATTTGCTGTCCGTCGTAAATACTTAAGGGCCATATCGAATCTCATTTCTTCCAGCATCCGCCCGACATCATCAATCTCCGCGGCTACGTCCGTACCCGCCAGAGCCTCCTTCAAGTCCCTGAAGCGAATGACGGCGTCAAACTTTTTCTGCGCCAGCAGGGGGAAGATTTCGCGCACAATTGCCACGACCCGTGGCGTATCGACCGTTTTTTTTCCAGAGGCCAGCCCGGACGGTTTCGGCGCGGTCATGGGGACGGTTCGCAGCCACCTTTCCAAGGCTGCCCCTAAGTCATCTATTAAGATTGGTTTGGTGAGAAAGTCATCCATACCGGCATCCAAACATCGTTGCCGATCATCCCAGAAGACGTCCGCTGTCAGCGCGACGATCGGACGGCGTGGCCTGGCATTCTCCGCTTCCCACTGCCGTATCCGCCGGGTAGCGGCATAGCCGTCCATGACGGGCATCTGCACGTCCATGAGTATCAGGTCCGCCAGGCTTCCCTGTGTTATCACGTCAACCGCCTGCTGCCCGTTTTCGGCGCAGGCAACGCTCAAACCCAGTTGGTTCAGCATAATATCAATAACTTTGAGGTTGGAGGGTTCATCCTCAACGACAAGCACATAGCCGGACAGGAGTCTCTTTGTCCGCGCGGGACTAGCTTCATGAGCGTGCGGAACGTCCGCGCGCCCGCCCTCCGCGTCGGGCGTCGCAACAAGGGGCACGCGTATACGGAACCAGAAACGCGAACCTCGTCCGGGTTCGCTCTCCACACCAACGTCACCACCCATCAGTCGCGCCAGGTCACGCACGATAGAAAGGCCGAGACCGGTGCCCCTGTAGCGTTGCGTTGTCGAATTATCGACTTGTGAAAAAGGTTCAAACAGCAGACACAGCTTGTCTGCCGGAATGCCGATGCCGGTGTCCGAGACTGAAAATTCCAGCAGGGCGGTCTGCTCATCGCACCCAGCCTCACGGGCTTCAATGTGAATCCGTCCGTGCGAGGTAAATTTGATGGCGTTGCTTACCAGGTTGGAGAGCATCTGGCGCAGGCGGCATGGATCGCCCATATAACGCTGCCCATTGGACCCCAACCAAACGCCGTCAAGCGACAACGATTTACCCTTAGCGGTGACTGCAAACAGACTTAGTGTCTCATCGACGAGCATTCCCGGCTCAAAGGCGGCTGACTCCAGTTTGACCTTTTCCGACTCAACCTTGGAGATGTCGAGGAAGTCGTTAAGCAGGGTGAGTAGCGCCTGTCCGGACTTGAGGATGGTCTGCGCGTAATCCTGACGCTCAGAGTTCTTGACGTCCGGCGTAAGGAGGACTTGCGCCATACCAATAATACTGTTCATCGGCGTGCGGATTTCATGGCTCATCATGGCCAGGAAGCGGCTCTTGGCGACGTTGGCGGTTTCGGCCTGACACCGGGCTTCAATCAATTCAAGTTCTGTGCGCTTGCGTTCAGTGATGTCATAAAGCGTCACCAAATGTACGCCATCGAATGATTGCCCAAGCGACGAAGCGCTGACGAGCGCCGTCCGCACGGAGCCGTCTTTGCACCGGATATTCAGCTCTATAGGTTCAAAAGGTTTGTTTTCCCGTTTCGCCTTTGCCAAATGTGTCTGCCATGTTGTCGCCACCCATTGCCGATACTCAGGGTCGGGATGGGCTTTGGGCCACCATTCGGCCAAGGTGGGGATGTCTTCGAGCGTGTAACCGAACGTGCGAATGAATGACGAGTTCAGGTAGGTAATTTTTTGCTGATCATCGTTCAAGGCAAACGGAACGGGGGAGGCATTGATAATGGCGCGAAAACGCATCTCGCTTTCCCGCAATGCCTCGTCGGCCTTATTGCTCTTGATCAAATGCCAGGCGCTTGTCACGAGGTCTCTCAGCGCGGAGGCGTCGGTTTGATCATAGTCGTGCGCCTTGTTGGCAACGGCGGCGATGGCCACGATACGTTCTCCTTCGAAGACCGGCGCTCCGAGATAGCGCTTAATCTCTACGTGTCCCGCCGGTGTGCCGTGTTTTACCGGGTGGGATAGCGCGTAGTTATTGAGAATCAGCGGCTCCCGTGTGCGAATCGGTTCCGCCCAGATACCGGCGTCGGCAACCGTAAAACATATCGGCTTCTGATGCATCGCGCAATCTTTTATGACGTCACTGGACCAGACGTGAATATCTACGGACGTTTCATCCTCGCTCACGATACCTATGAATGCGTACCGGCTTTCCGTAATACAGATGCTCTTTTCCATGGTAAAATCCAGCACGGCCTTCTCGTCCTTCCCGGTGAAATGGCTAAGTTCCAGGGCGGTTTTCAGGCGCACCTCCTCAAGCGCCTGGCGGCGCACCGACAGCTTGTGTTCGGTAATGTCCTGAAAAAAACCATAGACCTTCCGATTCTCCTTGTCGGTTTTTCCTATGACATGAACGTCCCGGATATTGCCTTTTGCGGTGGTGATTTTCAGTTCCAGATCAAATGGGACACCGTGTTCTATCGCCCGCTGCACGGCTTGCCTGATAACGGGTAAGGACTCAGGGGTGTAGAAATTGATTCCACTTTCAACGGTCGGTTCGAACGCCGGGTCTACTTCGTGGATCATATAAACACCTTTCGTCCAAACCATCTTTCCGGTATCAATATTAAATTCCCAGCCACCAACCATTCCGATACTTTCGGCCTCCGTTAGTAGCCATTGGGTTTTTTGCAGCGCCGCCTCCATCCGCTCGCGCTCCGCGGAGGTGACAATCAGAAGCCGTTCATTGGCTTCTTTCAGTTCGGCAGCCTGACGTTCGAGCCGGGTGTGCAGGCGAAACAGTTCCAGATGGGTGCGGATGCGCGCCAGCATTTCTTCACGCTGAAACGGTTTGGAGATGAAGTCCACGGCGCCCAGCTTGAAGCCCTCCAGGCGATTCTCTGTCTCCGTGAACGCGGTGAGCAGGATGACGGGGACGTTACGGCTGCATTCCTGCGCCTTGAGCCGCCGCAACACCTCGAATCCGTCCATCCCCGGCATACGGACGTCCAGCAGGATCAATTCCGGCGGGCAGGCAAGCACGGAGCGTAGCGCTAACTCTCCATCGCCAGCCGCGCGCACGTGATAACCGGCCTTGCTGAGCATTTCCACCAGCAGTTTAAGGTTTTCCGGTAGGTCGTCAACGACCAGAATTTCTACGGCGGAGGCTGGTTGGTTGGTTGGTTGGTTGGTTGGTTGGTTGGTTGGTTGGTGTTTGAGTTCATGGGGGTTCCTTAAGTTTCAAGTTTCAAGTTTCAAGTTTCAAGTTTCGGATTTCGGATTTCGAATTTCAGGAGCGGATGGCACACACAGATAAGTGCCGTAGGTGTAACATATTCAAGTCCATAACCCAAACTAGTCGGAAGAGAAAGATTCTATTTTCTCACACAAAGGCACGAAGGCACAAAGATTTATCATAATGTATCTTTTTTGTAGTTCTTGGTGCCTTCGTGCCTTTGTGTGATAACTTCTCTTATGGGTAGTTTTCACTAAAAGTTTGACAGCGCTATCATTCTCCCCAATGCCGTATACAAAGCGGAATATGAAGTTTCATCTAAAATGTTTTTGCTGAAAATGTCAAAATATTTATAAGAGACTACACAAAATATCGTCCCTACGGGACTAATATTGCTTTCCTGATTGTTTTCTACCAATATTTCGTTCCTAACGGAACTTTACAGCACATTAAATATCCGACAAACAGGTCGCCTCTTTGCGGCTACATCCGTGCAAATCCGGCAGATTTAGGTTTAGCGGTTATACACAAAACAAAAATGATCGTTCAATTTCGCAGTCGTCAACTGGCTAATAATAACACCTACCGGCACACCCGCATAAACAAAAACTCCTGTACATTAAATCGGGCATTCGGCAACTTTCATTCGCGCAACCGAGACGGGTGCGCTACCGGCTTGAAATCCTGTACGTGCAAATACGCCTTCTGCGGCAAGGCGCGCGCTACCACTGCATCCGCGCAACCGAGACGGGTGCGCTACCGGTTTGAAATTCCTGTACATCGAGTTTTTCTTCGGTGAATTTAATCAACCGTTACCTCCCAATGCCCCCGCGTTCCACCGACTCGTTTAATAAGTCCGTCTTCTCTCAACTGTTTAATATTCTTTTCAACAGCAGTTGTGCTGATGTCCAATAGTTCTGCCAATCTCGAACCAGAAATTTTGGTATTGATTTTCATCTCTTTTAATATTGTCTCTTTTGTATTACCCAACTCATTACCCAACTCATTACCCAACCGATTTCCCAACTTTGGCGGG
>CAYHFB010000274.1:0-5686 GCA_964355695.1 uncultured candidatus Brocadiaceae bacterium | reverse complement strand
CTACGTATGGGAATGACAATGCAAACACAACGGCGCGTATATCCGTGTAATATCCATCAAACACTTTTAAAGGAGACACGTCTATGAAGGCAGCAAATAAGGGGCAGAAAAAATCATTTGTACGGTGGGGGTTGTTTTGTTTGGCTATCGTCGCTTCGTCCATTATTGCATTCGGAGCAATGAGCGTTAACACGCAGGGCAGTTCATTTGTAAAAGAAAACGGGGCGCTTACAACGGTCGGGAATAAGGTATGCAACCAGCGCGGAAATCCTGTCCAGTTGCGGGGCATGAGTTCTCACGGTATCTGCTGGTTCGGCGACTTTGTAAATACAAGCTGCATAACCTGGCTCAGAGACAACTGGAAAACAAATTGCTTTCGCATAGCCATGTACACCGAAGCAACTGGCGGGTTGGGAGGCTACATTACAAACCCGGCAGAGAACATGGCAAAGGTTAAAGAGGGAATTGATGCCTGTATAGAGGCCGGTGTATACGCAATCGTGGACTGGCATATCTTAACGGATGGCGACCCAAACAAATATAAGGAAGAGGCCAAGGCGTTCTTCAAACAGATAGCAACCAAGTATGGAAAATATCCAAACGTTATCTATGAAATATGCAATGAACCCAACGGAAGTAACGTTACATGGAGTGTCATAAAGTCATACGCAAATGAGGTTATTCCCGTTATAAGGGCGGCTGACCCTGATTCTTTCATACTTGTCGGCACGCCTACGTGGAGCCAGGATGTTGACATTGCTGCGAACGACCCCTTGTCCTTCGACAACGTCGTATATGCATGCCACTTCTATGCCGGTACTCATGGACAGGCGAACAGGGACAAGGTTAGCGTTTGCCTGGGAAAGGGTTATCCTGTCTTTGTGAGTGAATGGGGAACATGCGAGGCTTCCGGTTCTGGCACGGTAAACACCGCTGAATCAGATACCTGGCTTAGTTTCTTAGATAGTAACAAAATAAGCCATGTGAATTGGTCACTAAGTGATAAGGACGAATCATCCGCAGCATTAAAACCAGGGGCAAGCGCTACCGGCGGCTGGTCGGCTTCAGACCTGTCAACTTCAGGCACGTATGTGCGAAAGAAACTTATTTCATACTGCACGGCAGAAAAGATAAAACCGTCGCCGGCCAAATTATCGTTAAAGAGATACACAAGCGAGGAGGTAACGGTAACGGTGGTTGGAAACAACGACTGCCTGGTGGCAGGCGATACCATCAATGCCACCGTTGTAAAAGGAATTGGGATCATATCAATTACACCTGAAACCCAGGATACGGACGAGCATGGGCAGGCCGTCTTTACAGTGAAGGCGGGGAGGAAGACTGGTAATGCAAAGATCAATTTTGAGTCCGGGGGGAAGAGAAAATCGATGGTTGTGCGTGTCATGAAGTGATTTTGGATTGCGGATTTTGGATTGCGGAAGTCGATGGTTGTGCGCCTCGTGAAGTAGCTCAAACCTTCAGGTTTGATGGACGTAGCGCTTGGCAAAGGTGTAGGCATCTACGGCGGGTTCAGGTTTGTAACCTGAACCCGCCAAGAGGAATCTAATATCGAATGTCGAAGGATATTTAATCTTGAAAACCCTATTCGTAATTCAATACACCGTTACATAGTCCTGTGATGCCGGATATTTTTTACTTTACCCTTCCGATTCGTTCGGGTCAGGAGATCGTTCATGCGCATTCAGTGGAAGGCTTATATTTATCTGTTTTTTCTTGTCGCCCTGTTTTTTAGCGGCTGCGCAACGCCGCCTCCGTACAAACCGGTGGTAACCCCGCCAAGGGTTCCTGTAAAAAAAGAACGTCCGTCCATTATCAGGCAATTAGACCGCTACCCCGTGCGGGACTGGAAGTATATCGTCATCCATCACAGCGCCACTGAATGCGGCAGCGCCGCTGAATTTGATAAGTTTCATCGGGAGACAAAACATTGGGAAAATGGCCTGGGGTATCATTTTGTGATAGGAAACGGACACGGCTCCGGCGATGGACAGATTGAGATTGGCAACCGGTGGATAAAACAGATAGACGGCGCCCATGCCAGCGTGCATGAATATAACCACTTCGGCGTCGGTATCTGCCTGGTGGGTAATTTTAATACCACGAACCCAACGGCGAACCAAATGACGTCGCTAATCACCTTGGTGACGTATCTCCAGAAGAAATGCCGAATTTCGTCTGAAAAAATCGTTCTTCACCGAAGTGTCAGGGAGACGGAATGTCCCGGCAGGCATTTTCCCTATTATAAACTGCTTGCAGAAATAGCCAGGTTTCAATAGGGGGATTTCATTTTTATGGTTCAAGGCGGATGTAGGGGAAACGAAGGTTGAAGACGGAATAAGTTAGGCATTTGGGCGTCTTTTTTGTTCACACGTAGGGACACGGTGCCCGTGTCCCCCCCTGACGGGTTTGCAACCTGAACCCACAAATTTATTCGGGCAATAACGCTTTGTACCATTAACGACGTGGTCAACCATATAAAACGTTGGGTTCAAGTTGCAAACTTGAACCCGCAAGTATCTCGTGGTAGCTCAACCGTCCCCGGTTGACACTATGATTTTTTTTATCACCTTGAATAATGAATTTTGTTACGACAAGCGGGGACGCTTGTCCTACCTTTATAGGAGGAAAATAGTATGACGTCTGTCTTTAACGAAAAAAACTATCTCTGGGTTGTATTCGGCTGCATTACTTCACTCTTTATTCTTGGCGCGATTGCCATCTGGGACGTCACGCCTGCGGTTATGCAGCATCATGCAACGCCGGTCACCCGCTTTCATTGGCTGGGCAACCATAGTGCCTCGTTCATTGCAGGCATACTATTGCTCTTGTTTTTCAGGAAAATGAAACTCTGTCCCGTCAAACGCACGGTGGCATGGCCGCTCGGCGTGGTAGCGATTATTATCCTCACGCTGACGCTGGTTGTTGGCATTGGGCTCAGTATTTGTGGAGCAAGGAGACACATCGCCCTCTTCGGATATGCCATCTATGTGGGACCCTGGGCAATCATAATGCTGATGCCGCTGTTCATTTACCTTTTTGATACGGTAAAAACCTATAAAGGTACAGGGCGGTTTCTTTACTCGCTTGGCATAATCACCCTGATTTTATTCGTAAACACAATCTTTCTTTTCCAGCCTGACGTACGGATGAATTTCTTGTTTAACGTAATCATCATGCTTGTGTTTCTGAAAACGGGCGATAGAAAGAAAAGGGCTTATATCCTGGCCGGAGTCCTTCTTGTACTCATCGCCGTTGTTTATGGGTACGCTAAGACGTCTAACCCCTACACATTTGACCGTATGAGTTATGGGGTCTCATCGTTTTACCATTATGATGGAAAACATTATGGTGGTTATTTTGAAGATTGGCTGGCAATGCGCGACCTTAAGGCCGGCGGATTGTTCGGTTCCGGGCTTGGCCATTACTCAAACCTTCGTCCGAGTCAAAATCCTTATACCGATGCCATGTTTTTGATAATTACGGGTAAATTTCCCGCCCAGATTACCGCCAGGGAGTTTGGCCTGGTGGGCGTCTCACTCATCTTTGTCCTGTACGGCGGTTTATTCTTCGCTCTTTTCGAACAGATACGGTGGGTAGTTGATAAACAACGGCGTTTGCTGGGTTATGCCCTTTTGCTTTTTCTCGCCATACAGGCGTTTTTCCCCTTGTTGAGAGTAATACATGTCTTCCCATTTGCGCCATACCAGATGCCGTTTATGGGATATGAGGTGCGGGGAATGATTTTGTCGTGTATAACGGTAGGGCTTATATTGGGGCTTGTCAGAAACAGACCGGCACAAGAGGGAATAACGCCGGAAAAGGATGACAATCGCATGGGAAAAAAATTATTAGCGTTCTTTCAGAAACAAAACAAGGTCACCGGTGTAGCGTCTCTCTGCGCAATAGTTGCAATCGTGTGTCTCCTGGCGTACCGGCATGAACTCATGCGCGGGATCGCTGTGTGCCTGAACATTCGAAGAGAGGCTATTCCACCCGTTCGCGGAGAGATTTATGACAGGAATATGCGTCCATTGGTGCTTCACTCACAAAAGACGTCTCTCTTTGTTACCGGCGAGGGCGTCGCCGATAATGAACTTGCAGACAAGGCGGCGCACATTCTTGGGTCTAATCGTTTTAAAATACGGGATATCCTGAGACGCAAAAGGCCTTTTTCCATGGTTGCCAGGAAAATAAACGAGGACAAGGCGCAAAAAATACGGGAGATTGACGTTAACCACCGTTTCAAAACCTTATATGAACCGGTGCGCGAATATCCCCTGGGAAAGACCATTGCCTCGCACCTCCTGGGTTTTACCGGTGTTGACAACGACGGTATGGAGGGCCTCGAATTGTTATACAATAACGCCCTGGAGGGCAGAGAAGCAGGAATGCGATACCTGTTTGGGAATCATCGTTATGAGTTTCCGCCAAAGCAACAGGGCGATAAGCTGGTATTGAATCTCGACTCTGAATTGCAGCGGATGCTGAAACAGCAAATTGACGATGGGTGGGTCGAAATGAAACACCCCTCAATCATTGCAATTGCAATGGATGCGAAACGGGGTGAAATACTGGCGTTGGTAGTGCGTCCAGGCAGTGGCAAACAAAACCGAAACCTATTTTCAAAGATCCGAAATCGTGCGGTAACGGATGTATTCGAGCCAGGCAACGACATTATGAACCTGTTTATCAATGCCGCCGCGCTAGAAGAGGGGATTGTCAGCGCGGACGACGTGACCGTTGCCACCGCGGCGTCGGAAGGCTTGCTTGGGCGTCTCGGCGAGGAACGACTCTACCACTATCTGCGCGCATTAGGTTTCGGCAGCAAAACCGGCATAGACCTGCCCGGCGAGATATGGGGTATCATGCATAAACCGGGGATACATCCATCCGATTCGCAGGGGCCAGGTTATTGGATGGCGGCAACGCCTATTCAGTTGTTGTCGGCATTCTGCGCCATCGCAAATAACGGCATCGTCATGATACCCCACGTGGTATCCAAAACATTGTCTCAAGACAACAAGGTAATCTCCGCCTATTGGCCGCATGTCAGAACGCACCCCTTGTCAAGCAAAACAACAGAAGCCCTTTTGTCTGTTATGGCTAAACGAAGCGCCGTTGGCGACGGTGAGGTATCCATCCCCATGGTTTCCGGCTCAGCCGCGCGATATGAAAGCCACTACGCCCCTGGTAAGATTACCTTGTTTACCTTGGCCTTTTTGGGAGACATGCACAAAATAGGCGTCATACTGGTAGTTGACAATCCATCGGACGGCGAACAGGCAAAGAAGTTCAGCGAAAGCGTTATGAGGTGTATTGCCAGGCACGGTAGAGACTCATTGCATGCGTCTCCTCCGGCGACCGGGGCGTCTCTGGCGTCCGGGACGTCTGCTGCGCCTGCGTCATCCGTGAGCATTGCCGGGTATCAGGCAGAGACAAAAGATACAGCGATGATAATCCCAGAAGCGGAATCAACCGCCCCTACGCCTCCGCAGGTTGCTAAACCAGATGACGCCGGCACGGCCACCATGAACAGTGAAAACATCACAAAACCGAATGTGAGAAAACACACCGTTCAAAAAGGTGATTCGTTTTATAAACTTGCCATTCAATATGGCTCCTCAGTAAAATCTGTGGGTAAGTTGAGGTTCAGGTAATTTCCCAA
>CAYHFB010000273.1:4573-5692 GCA_964355695.1 uncultured candidatus Brocadiaceae bacterium | reverse complement strand
TACGTGTGAACACAAACAAGTCGCCGAAGGCCTAATTTAAGCATGGTTCTCCCCGGAATTATATAAGGCGCACAACGCTCAACTCCCCTCTGCAAACCACGCATCTTCCGTGCGTTCCGTGTATTCCGTGGTTTCCAATTGCGTATTCTACGATAAGTTTGCCTGCGGAATAGTTTGTATGGCTAAGGGTTGCGAGGCGGGGATTCCATCTCATAAATGTTTACACAATCACAGAAAGACGTTTTCGCCCCTCTTGTTTAATTTTACAACACATACGAGAAAATATTACCTCATCATAAGGAAAAAAGTATCCATAATCACACCCATCTTGCCGTGATTGAAAATAATAATTTATAAATGTCTTTAAAACTATATCTGTAAACTCCATAAAGGCAAACTGTTACGTGATATTTTAAAATCTACTGCAAAATCCACTTGCCGGGAGTTGTGGAATCGGCATACAGGTTGCGTTACCAAATCAACAGAATTCCAGTTTCTATTATCGAAAGAGGAAAAAACTATGCCAAGCACAATGATTAATACATCTGACAAGAGTAGCGCATTGGGAAACGTATTTAACAACGCCGTTTCATCTGCCGACGGGGTTAATCCAGTCCGCACAAAGGAAGGCGCAGAGTCCGATGGCGCAGAGAAATCCGTTCCCTTCCAGGAGATTCTTGGACAAGAAATGACCAGGGATGCCTCTTGCAGCGCGTGCCCGCCGGAAAAATCCGGGAAGGCGGTTGAAACGCCGGGCGCCACCGGAACGCAGGAAGACGCGCTCATGGCCCCTTTACTCACGGGTGGTAAGCTTCCAGCCACCAAGCTCCAGGTTAGTAAGGAAGGGGTAAAGGGAGTAAAGCAGCAAAAAGGCGAAGAGATAAATGGTTCTATAATAAACGAACAGATACTAAACAGTATTTTTTCCATGAATATGCCACTTCAACTCGCAACGGGAGATACTTCTAATCCTCAGACAATAGAGGGTGAAAGCGGGTTGCAAATGGGTGATACCATTACCGGCAACGTCGCCAACGCCTCCTCAATCTTATTTACCTCTACCATGGGAATGCCGATGGGAAATGGGAATGAGACGGGCAATGCGCCTTCCATGGTAGA
>CAYHFB010000273.1:0-4473 GCA_964355695.1 uncultured candidatus Brocadiaceae bacterium | reverse complement strand
GGGCAATGCGCCTTCCATGGTAGACAACCAGACCTTACTTGCAACAGCCGGAAAAGGTGTGTCAACTGAAGGCCTGAATCTCTCAACGGCAGCCTCAGCCGCATTTGTTAAGGATGCAACGGTGGAAATCGTCGCCGGGCAGGGTAGTGAGCCATCCATGGCAAGCAACCAGACATTGCTTGCTACAGCCGGAAAAGGGACATCCGTTGATGGCTTGAACCTCCTGGCTACAAGCCCAACCCCATTTGTTAAGAAATCCGCGACCGGGCTGAATAGCCTATCGCTGTTGCAATTGCTCAGAGACGGGCAACTGCCGGCTTCTCTCATAGA
This sequence comes from uncultured candidatus Brocadiaceae bacterium, assembly GCA_964355695.1. GTDB lineage: Bacteria > Planctomycetota > Brocadiia > Brocadiales > Brocadiaceae > JACVXV01. The sequence goes on along the minus strand of CAYHFB010000273.1, from coordinate 4,143 downwards.
AATTCGTGGCCGCGAATTACAAGTGCCGAATACCGGCGTAGTAATGAACAGAATGCCCGGCTTTTATGAGTTGCCGATACAAAATACTTCTCAGGGAGGCGAACGGGTCTTCTCCATGCAAACCATGCTCAACGCACTGAGGATGGCAGAAACCTCCGGTGTAAAGGTCGCGCCGGATGCACAGGGGAACGCCTCGGTGGAAATGGCGGCTACAAACGCCTTTCAAATAACGAAAGAACCGAACGCGGTAAGCGGATTTTCTCCTGAACTGGGTGCTGCAGATGCCACAGCCCTCACGGTTGCCGCCCATGCGACACAGGTATCACCATCGTTGACGGTGAATGAGCAACCGGCGAAGGAGTTATTGTTACCCGACGCAACCGGCCTGCAGCAAGGCAAACACATCCACAGAGAAGATGGCGCATCAGCCAATGCATTCGGGTCACAGCAGGACAGCGGACAGGAATCGTTCGACGAACAACCGGAGGAGCCAAAAGTATTAGATTTTGCCTCGCTTGAGGCCTCCGCACATAAAACACCCGTCGATTTGTCTATAATGGCAAATACACAACCAACGAAAGGGCCTCGTTCGCCAGACCATCTGGACTTACAGCATAATGCGTCTGCTTCTCAAGGAATCAATACCACACCATCGTCCTTCATCGAAGGAGGTGATGGCGTTCTGGCTCATCTGCGTCACGATAGAACCGACGCTACCGGGCAAACACCTGCGGACATAATGGACCAACTTTTCCAAAGGATCAGTTTGGCGACACACGGGGGCAGGTCGGAAATCAAAATAGACCTCACCCCCCCGGAACTGGGGAAGGTGAAAATCCATTTCACGGAAGAGAATAACGAGGTAAAAGCAAAAATATTTGTAGAAAATGCGGAAGTCAAGGCAGCGATAGAAAACAACTTACATCATCTTAGGGAATCAATAGTATCCAGTGGTATTACCATCCATAAACTGGAGGTATACCTGCAGAACGAAGATACCGGCAAGCAGAAATCCCTGGAAGATTTTAACGCCAATAACTTTGGCCGCCAGAATCAGGGGCAAAGACATACAGGAGAAGGCAGAAATTATTTTGGAGAAGAAAAAACCGACGACAAGGTCGTAAATAGAGAATCCGGTGCAAACGCATCAAATTACGCAATTGATTATATTTCATAAGGAGGATACGGTCATGGCAGGCACAACAGGCATAGGATCAGAATTAAGTTCGGAAAATTTTATGAAACTTTTTACAACGCAGTTGAAATACCAGAACCCTATGCAACCGCAGGACAGCAGCGCATTCCTTTCACAGCTTGCGCAGATGAGCAGCTTAGAACAGCAACAAAAACAGACGGATTATCTTTCAAAATTAGGAAGCATAAACACGGCCACTTTACAAGTCGATCAAATATCAATGGCCAGCACCTTTATCGGAAAGACGATAAAGTACATTCCGGAAGGGGAAGACACCGGCAGCACTAACACGCAATCCGGTGTTGTCAGTGGGATAAAGCTAGAAAGAGACGGTTCGGTATCCTTTACGGTAAATGGAAAAACCGTACCGTTGGCGAGTTTAGTAGAAATGACGGCGTAATAGAAATAACGTTCGGTATAAAAATATTCAGTTTAACAATTGATGGTATCTTGCAAGGAGAGAGAACATGGTTATGGCACATACATCAGATATAGGTTCAGAAATAGACACCGATAGTTTCCTGTCCTTATTTGTAAAACAGTTACAATATCAGAACCCTTCGGAACTGCAGTTGGGCGTATTGGAGCAGGAACAACAGCCTGAATATCTTTTAACTATGGGCTGCGTAGACATCGCTTCCTTGCAGGTCGATCAATTATCAATGGCCAGTTCCTTTATTGGGAAGACGATAACGTATACACGGAAAGGGAGAAAAGGGGGCGGCGACAGCGCATCGACCGGCATGGTCGAGGGGGTAGAGCTTGAAAAAGACGGAACGGTATCATTTGTCATCAGTGGAAATTCCGTCCCTATGGCGAATTTTGTGGAAGTAACGTCGCCGTCGCAATGGATGTTGGCGGGGTTGTTTGGTAATACATGGGAAAGGCAAATTGCGGAAAACCCACACCAGCGCCCATCCCAAGAGGATGGAATGGCATAAGCGAAAAGCCCGGCAGGTTTGCAACGTGGATTTACAAGATAAAGCCTGCCCGAAGGGCGTAAAATTCAAAATCATTTACAGAAAACAATTTCAAACATTTTATAATTTATTAAATCTATTTAGTTTCAAAGTATTTTCTTAGGAGGTGTACCATGGGTCTCAGCGGAGCACTAAGCTCAGGTGTATCAGGCATTCGTTTACACCAACAGATGTTGGACGTTATTGGTAATAATTTGGCAAACGTGAATACCTACGGCTTTAAATCATCCCGGTTGCTTTTCGCCGACTTGTTGAGCCAAAATTTGTCAAATGGTAAAGGCGGCAACCCACTGCAGGTGGGCAAGGGCGTTACCGTGGGAAGTATTACTCAAAATTTCAGCCAGGGGACGTTAGAAACAACGAACAGGCCATTAGATTTCGCCCTTCAGGGTGAGGGATTCTTTGTTATGAATGGAGGCAAAAGGGACTACTTTACACGGGTCGGCGCCTTTGCTGTAGACTCCAAAAATATGCTTGTTGATGCTAATACCGGCTATAATGTTGTGGATACCAGCGGTGCTGCTATAAAAATTCCTTATGGGTCAAGCGTGAAAGGAAAGGGTACTGCCAAGGTAAGTATCGCAGGTAATCTGGACGCGGCAGAATTTACCATACCATCGGAAGTGCTGTTGATGAGCAGCGCCCTTACGACGGATGGTACCACATTAGCAGCAGGGACTACGGATTTGAAGGATTTATATTCCAATCCCGCGACCACCGATTATGTTGCTGGCGATACGATCCTTCTTACAGGAACAAAGTCTGATGGTACGCCGGTTACTGCCACCTTTACTTATGGCGCTGCTAATGACGGCGTAACAGTTGATGACCTTATTACCAAGCTAAATGCTGCTTTTTTAGGTGATGCAACGGCATCCTTAGATTCCACCGGCAAGCTCAAACTCAAGGCAAATACCTCTGGAAATGATCAGGTGTCTTTAGTCTTGACCGATGGCGGTTCAAATACCGGGAAAACGAGATGGATTGACCATGGATTTGGCGGTGCAGCACATACCGCCTCTACGGATATCTTTGACTCGCAGGGAACAAGGCACACCATTACCTTCCGGTTCACAAAAGAAAGTGAAAATACATGGGATATGACTGCTTCCATGGATACCCAAGACGGCGAAATTTTGACCAATCAGATAACCGGCATTACTTTTGCAGATGACGGAACGTTTACCACCACGGGAAGCAACGCGGTGCTTGACTTCCAATATACCGGTTTGAACGGAAACAATGAAGTCATTTTTGATCTCGGTACATCGGGACAGAGTAACGGCCTAACGCAAAGCGGAAGCAAGTCAACGGCTGCCATTGCCAGCCAGGATGGATATCCCGCCGGCACGTTTGATTCGATTGCTGTGGGTTCAGATGGTAAGATAAAGTCGCTCTATACCAACGGTATTACAGAGGACGTTGCAACGCTAAAAATAGCCTTGTTTAACAACTTAAGCGGGTTGGCAAAGGCCGGGGATAACCTCTTTGTACAAACCACTGCGTCGGGAGACCCAAGCTATACCACGGCTGGTTCCGGACGCGCCGGCACCGTTGCGAGCGGCTTCCTTGAGGGATCTAATGCGGATATGGCCGTGGAGTTGACCGCACTGATTACCGCACAGAGGGGTTTCCAGCTCAGTTCGAAGGTCATCACAACCGCCGATGAAATGCTTTCGGAGGCAGTAAACCTTAAGAGGTAACAATAACTGATAACCTTTCATGAAGCGGGGTGGCAGGATAAACCTGTCACCCCGCTTTTTTTTGCACCAGCCCGTTTCTATGGCCCCCCCTGGAACATGCGACCAAGAAGCACCTCGCACACGGCATTGCAAAATACACGTAGGGGCGGCGTATCCCCCATAGGTGTTAAGTTAAGAAACACAACTCGAACGAATCAAGGAAATAAAGCAAGGAAATCACCGGCATTACGGTACGATTTAACCGTGTATTGAATATCGAATATCG
>CAYHFB010000272.1:0-5695 GCA_964355695.1 uncultured candidatus Brocadiaceae bacterium | reverse complement strand
TAGCAAACGGATTGCTATCTGAAATTTCCAGATGACGCAAAGTACTGCATCCTTAATCCGGTAGTTTATTTATGGCATAGACTCTCACGAAAGAATGCAAGGCTAGAAATAGGGTTGGAAATCAGAAATGTGAGAAATTTGCTTTTATGGTGTAAAAACCACATGCCTAAAAATTGAACTCTAAAGAGATAAAATGAGAAAAATACTTTTTGTTGACGATGACCCGGAAGTCATTGATGAATTCAAGAAAAAGTTTGAGTGTATCCGGGATGCATGGGGCATAGCGTATGCAACCAGTGGTGATAACGCCATGCATTTGCTCTCTGAGGCAACCTACGACGCCGTGGCGTCTGATATGTATATGCCCAAAATGGATGGCGCTGAACTTCTCAAAAGGGTTATGGATGCTTATCCGGAGACGGTTCGCATTGTTCTATCAGATCAATCAGATAAAAATACCGTTTTGCGGTTTGCTAAATCTGCACAGCAGTTTTTGTTGAAATCATGTGATGTTGAAGACATGGTATTCTCCATAGAGCGTTTATGCAAATTCCGTGATCTAATCCATAATAAAAAACTGAGTATGATGGTTACGGGAATAAGTGATTTGCCCAGTCTTCCAACGCTATACCATTCGATTCTGCGAGAGATGCAAACGCCTAATCCTTCGCTAAAAAAAATGGGATATATTATTGCTCAGGATATTTCGATGTCGGCGAAGGTTCTACAAGTTGTTAATTCTGCATATTTTTCTTTACGGACGGAAATTGTTGATCCACTGCAAGCAGCCATATATCTTGGAATAAATACGCTTAAGTCGCTAATCCTTTCAACCCATGTGTTTTCTTCTTTTTCTGATGCAGAAGGGATGCGTTATGGCGGCTCTTCTCTTGACGAATTGTGGAGGCATAGTTTGCTGACAGGCAGATTATCTAAGGAAATAGCAGCTACCATAGTATCGGACAGAATAACACAGGAAGAGAGCTTCACCGCCGGTTTATTGCATGACGTAGGCAAATTAATTATATCGAAAATCCCTAAAAAGTACACACAGGTAGAATTCTATATGCAAAACAACCAGTGTGACAGATTATATGCCGAATATGCCGTTATGAAGACTTCCCATGCGGAACTAGGCGCTTACCTATTGGGACACTGGAAACTCGCCGAAGCAGTAGTTAAAGCCATTGCCTTTCACCATAAGCCATCATCACTCATACAGGAAGCGCTTTCCACACGAGACCAATCCTCTCGGGGAAACGAGGGGAAGCCGCAGTTAAATAATGATACGAGACCTCAATCGCCCAATGCTTATTTAACAGGATTAACGATATTAACATCCGTACATGTGGCAAATGCATTGATGTTACAGAAAAATCTTACTCTCGGTGAAACGTCTTTTACCTATATCGATATGCCTTATTTAAATGCACTTGGCTTAACGGATAAACTGCCGGAATGGGTACGTCTTTCTATTGCAGCCAGATAATAGCTGCCGGTAATTCGAATGGTTTCTTACTCTTTGATTCTGAACTGGTTTTGCATGAATAAACAATATGGATTCTATTTTTGCCAATCTGTCTAAAAAACAAGAGATATTAACCTTTTGGTAGCGTTGTCAAGTGGAGACCTGACAAATCCCTCCAAATTATAGATATCACGCATCAAAATCGTTGTAGTAATAGGCAAGCCGTACTTTGGTAACGTTCAGTGCCCCAGCAGTACTCCATTTGCCCACATCAACCCTCATGTTCACCGTTCGCATTACCCTCTCTACTTTACTCGTTGTCTTGCCTGTGAGTCTGTTTTCTATTGCTGTAACTGCTTCAACTTTACCCACTGAAATACCATCAGTATCTTCGTCTCTTTACCATGCCTTGTCTTCCAGATAAAACTCTTATCATTACCACATCGGTCACTCTGAAACGACTTCCGGTTTTGTGCCATTGCACTCTCACCAAATCCTACCAGTATCTTCTGCGTGAAATCAGTTAATATCTGTGGCTGCAACTCGCTACAAGCCTTGTGGATATTCGCTAAACTACTATCTGGCATATTTACCCTAAATTGACAGGTATACTCTATTGTGATATCATTCCTTGCTGTGTTACCATTCTCTTTCTGATTAATACTCATATCGCCCTCCTTTGGTTTTATGGTTTTGTTTTTCACTGTCACTAGTTTACCATAATTGGAGGGCGTTTCCCTTCGCGAGGTCTCCCTTTTTATACTCTACCAATAAGTTGTCTAAAACCCACGTCACCGGCAACGTCCCAATCATCTATTATTTCGCAAGGATTCCCTTGCTTTTTTTCAATTCCCTATAGGATTTCCAGAAGAAATATCCTACTATGGTGAAAGTAACGACTGGGGTAAACCAATCGGGAATGTGTGTTATTATGGACAAATAGGGGTATTTATTTGCATCTATGTAATGCCCAAAACTGTGCAATATCATTATCGAACCCAGCGTAAAAATGGAGTACATTGCGCCATTCTTGAGATACTTGTACTTTTTAACGTTTTCTATATTGCTGACGGTAAGCTGCCTGACGACAAGGGCGCCTATCCCATTACCGATCAAAATAAGCGGTATGGAAAAGGTAAATGCAAAGGCGCCGAGAATCCCGTCAATCGAGAAGGTCGCGTCTATCACCTCCAAATAAAGTATCTTGCTTATGTCTGACATGCCTGACGTGCCGGCAAGCATCTGTTTTTCCATCTGCTCCGCGTTTTCCTTAAACCCATGCGTAATAAAAAAGGCCGAGGAACCGATTACAATGCCCAGCGACATCATTGGATTAAATTTCAACGATACCCAAACTAATGCAACGAGGATGATAGAGACAACGGCATAAAACCAGACTCCCTGCTTATGGATAAAGCGTTCACCGATTAACCCATAGTGCTTTACCTCAAGGAAGAGCCAGTGGAAAAAAAGAAATATAAGGAAGGTCCCACCACCGATGAGAAGTATCGGCGACGACTCGTTAATTATTTCTTTGACTTTTTCATCCCCCGAGAACGAGGCAGTCCAAGCCGCAATCGGACCTAAATCCGGCGTGCTCATCCATATTATGAGCCACGGCAGCAACCCCCTTATTACGAAAACGGCTGTAAGGATGCCCCAAATAAGGAACCATCTCCTTGCTTTCTTCGACATAGTTCCGAGGACTTCGGCATTGATGATTGCGTTGTCAACGCTTATGATAATTTCAAATAACGCCAACCCGAAAACAGCCAGCAGGGATGAATAGATGTTCATGTTTTTCCTTAATAAAAACGTTAAGTAGATGTATACATACCAATCTCAATGTAAAATATTTTGGTTGAAAAACAAGACAAAAAAAATGCAACCTGTAAGCAATGTACCCGTTTACAAGGAAAATCTCATTTTCCTGATTGAAATTTACGAGTAATACAAAGGTTTTTCTTTGTGCCTTTGTGCCTTTGTGCCTTTGTGCCTTTGTGCCTTTGTGCCTTCGTGTGAGCCAGGATGTGTTTTTTGTTTTCTCACACAAAGCAACAAAGGTCAGAAAGAATCTAATTTCACCAGATACTGAAACACCTCGGTCTTTGGATACCAGCGCCTTCCAGAGACACTCCCAACACAAAATCCTCCACTAAAAACCACGAGTCGGTTTATGAATTCTTCAATGACCTGTCTGCATTCAACGAACACGCAGACGGTTGTCCCGGTTATGATGAATCCTATATTTTGCAAAATTAAACCTTTTCTTGCGTTCTTCCACAGGACGTAGGGGCTGTCTTGCCATTTTTTGTCAAAAAAATCGGGTATTGTGCTACACATTACCCATCATAAGAGAACACACCTATTTCTCCTGTAATTCCACACGATTTTTTCCCATTTCCCTTGCATTTTTTGGATTTAGCTAAAACAGTTTGCAATTGTCTTTGTTATTGCTATACTGGACAACTCACGGGAAAAAGCAATTTCCTATCATTTTTCCTATCATTTCATTTTATAGAGTGAATTTATGAATAAGTATGTAGAAATCTTTCCCTGGAATGAAAGTTTTGATACCGGCCTAACAGAGATTGATGTCCAGCATAAGAAGTTGGTGGAATTGTTGAACCAACTGGCAAGCCATTTGGCTTATCAATTAAAATCGCCCACCATGGATGAGATTTTTAATGAGTTGGCTGCCTATGCAGTACATCATTTCGATTCAGAGGAAGCCATTTGGCGGCAATATTATATTGATGACGATTGGTGCATAGACCACCATAAAGCTCATGCCACTTTTATTGTTGATGTCCTTGCCATAAAAGCAGATAGGGATGCGGCCAACCATAATGAGACCATGGAAAAAATTGTTTCCATTTTGGCCAACTGGCTGGCATTCCACATTATTGAGTCCGACATCTGCATGGCAAAAGTTGTGTTGGCAATGCAGCATGGGAGCAATTTGGCCGAAGCAAAAAAACAGGTCAACGAAAATTTTGATGCCGCCATCAAGACCTTGATCCAATCAGTCTTGAGGATGCATCGAAACCTTTCCGGCAAAACCTTGGAGTTGATCAGTGAAATCAATGAACGGCAAAAAGTCGAGCTGAAATTACGTTTGGCAAGCAACGCCCTAGACAGCACCATGGAGTCTATTGTCATAACGGATTCAAACTTGCATATTACCGATGCCAATCCCGCTTTTTGTGCTGTGATGGGGGTTGTGCTGGCAGATATCCTGGCTAAAAAATTAGGCACCTTGAAACCTTCGTTAAATAACCAAAAACAGTCGGCGGTGATGTGGCCAACCCTTCGGGAAACCGGCCACTGGGGCGGTGAAATCTTTGAACGCAAACAAAATGGCGAGTTGGAACCTGAATGGCTGACCGTTTCAGCGATCAAGAATGAAGACGGTGAAGTCAGCAATTATGTAGCCATTTTCTCCAGCATTACAGAACTGATAAAACGCCAGCAAATGCTGGAGAAAATTGCCAATCATGACCCATTGACGGGTTTGCCGAATAGGCGTTTATTGGCTGACCGTTTGAACCAGGCCATGTTATTGGCGGTCAGGAGCAAGAAATTACTTGCAGTCTGTTATCTCGATCTGGATGGCTTTAAGCAGGTGAATGACGTTTTCGGACACCCTGCTGGTGATTTATTATTACAGGAAATTTCTTTACGCTTAAAAAGTGTTTTACGCGCTAACGATACTGTCTGCCGTTTAGGGGGGGATGAGTTTGTAATGTTGTTTAATGGGTTGCATCAACGTGAAGATGTTGCCGCTTTGCTAGACAAAGTGTTGGCTGTTATCCAAATGCCAGTCCAGCTTGAAACCGGACAAGCGAATGTTTCCGCCAGCATAGGCATCAGTTTCTTTGCTGATGACAGTGATGATGCCAATCAATTGATGTTGCTCGCCGATCAGGCAATGTATCGTGCCAAACATCTGGGGAAAGCGCAGTATTTTGGTGTTTGCCCTATTTGAAAGTGGGCCTCCAGTTTAAACAACTCCAATCCGGGCAAGCATATCAAAAACAACCGTTCATAGAACGGATCACCAAAGAAATCCCCGGAGTGAAAGACAAGGCCCTGATAAAAATACTGGAAGCCGGCACCATCGCATGCGACCACAAAGGACTCACCCAACCCGTGGTGAAAATCTTTCTTTGTGATGATGCGCCACAATTCAAGATTATCACCGAAGAATTAGCCTTGTGTTGGGTT
>CAYHFB010000271.1:0-5709 GCA_964355695.1 uncultured candidatus Brocadiaceae bacterium | reverse complement strand
TTGAAAGATATTGTCTGCCCGAAAGTCTTGATTTCAGCAGGATGAATTGGTATTCTACCTGTCTTAACTTAATACGTATGGGGCCCCCCCCCGCTGAGTATGCATTCCCAATCCCATTGACGGCCATGAAGGCTGGCGCTATAAAATTGCCGAAGGCATGACTTGTTTGGCTATATTTAATTGAACGAAAGGTAAGCAACCTTGAACCACAAATGGAAACGAAGAAAGTACATCGTAGACCAGGATTTCCAGTATACGTTTATCCGGAAGATTGTACTATTAACGCTCTTTGTTATACTCGGCTCTCTTTTAGCCCTTGCCTCTGTGTATTACTACTACGGCGAGATACAAACCGAGATTGTGCAGCCACTCCCCGCGCTGTTGTCAGGCAGTCTCAAAGTGTGTCCTGTACCGAAAAACCATTCTATCTTCGATCTCTTTTGGCCGGTACTCGCCGCTTGTATTGCGGTTAACTCGCTGTTTATTATTGCCTATGGCGTAATCCTCTCGCGTCACATGGCCGGGCCGATTTGCCGTATACGGCACATGTTGGACAAGATGGCGCGATACGACCTGAGCGACCCGCCATTGCATTTAAGAGAAAAAGACGAGTTTAAACCGCTCCTGAACGATATCAACAACTTAAAAGAACAATTGAGGCTGCCTGTTCTTGAATTGCAGGCGCTATGCCGGGAGATGGACGCGGATACCTTGCAAAAACGGCAGTTATCTCGTATCCGCGAAATTGTTTCTCAATTTAAAACCACCGCTTGACGGTGCTTTGTAAATGCCGTTTTGTTGAAATGACCAAAATGTCTTTATATAAAACATTTAGCACAGGGCTTTCTCGTTTCCTGTTATATCCGAAAACAATTACTAAGGGGTTGACTTTAATGCGAATTAAATTACGAATAGTATTTTCCGGTTTTTTGTTGCTTTTCCTTTTTGCCGTCAGTATAAAGTATGCATACTCCGAAATCGAAAAGGTTAAATATAGCGAAATCCGGACGGCTTATATCAATGGCTACTGCGATGCGCTGCACCTTGATGTTGAGACGATAAAACCGCTCCAGTCTGACAATGATTTATTAAAACAAGTCGTGCTGGACGCCGCCAACAAGTATATTGCCCTTGTGGGAGACATGAATAAATAAAACGATTTTTTTCGGCTCGTTGCATACCACGTCCAGGATGGCAATTGAATTGAATTCTTAGCATGAAAGGTACAAAAAATGCCACCCGTAAAACCCGAAATAACGTCGTTTTTGCTTGCAGATATGGTAATTCAGGAAAAGCAAACCAACAAATGGAGCGCAATAGGCATATTCGACAGGATTCAAACGACTAATTTCCCGTTTGTGCATCCGAGCCTGGCCTTGTACATTCGTTTGTCAGACGCAGAAGGCGATTATGCCGTTCGGGTGGAATTCTGTGACGACAACGACCGCATTCTTGGTGTTTTTGCGGGAATAACGCTGACGGTTTCCTCCCGCCTGCACAACCCGGAGATGGGGATAAGGACGGTTAATTTGCCGATACCGAGACCGGGAAGATATTATTTCAAGCTGTATTTTAACGGAGAATTCAGCAGGGACATCCCTTTGCTTGTCAGGGAGATAACAGAGAAGGTGTGTCAGGACTAACTGCTTCCAGTTCGTTTGGGTTGTGGAATCCAATATCGAATATCGAACAAGTCGTCATGTTGCATTTGCAACACCCAGAAACGATGAAAATTCATAACTGCTTGTATAATCAATACTTAATTTCGAATTTTCGAGTCAGAAAAATGTGTGGGTGGGATGTCCATACTCTTTGATTTAGTCCTTAAATAAAGATTCTTCATGAGGTGTCCCTGTTCAACTGGGGCGAACATAGACGCCGGGTAGAGATAGCCGTCAGGCTCCGATTTGTCCTCATCAACAATGCGCAACAGGTTACGCGCCTCCGCTTCTGCATCCGGTAACACACGATAAACCTTGCCCAAGATCAGGCTGGCCGGATTGCTCTCGTTGTTAATGCAGATTACGAAATTACTCACGAAAAACAGCAGATGATGGGTAATACCCCGCTACCCCTTCCCATACAACCCATTCCGCATAATATAATCTTCCACACACTGCGGCACCAGGTATCTTATGCCGTCGCCCCGTTTTAAGCGGTCTCGGATTTCGGACGAGGAGACGCCTATTGGCGGTATCGTGACCCTGAGCCTTTCGATCTCCTTCCTCTTTTCCGGGGGGAATATGGCGATGCCGCGCGGCTTATCCGCCCCGGCGGCCTCTTGCAGGGGGACGGGGAAGCGGTCGATCACGATAAAGCTGCACATCCGGGAGAGGACGTCAACGTCCTTCCAGGTGCTGATATCATTCATCATATCCGTCCCAACAATGAGGTAGAGGTGGCTCTCTTCCCCGTACATATCCTTGAACGTCCTGACGGTGTCTACGGTGTATGACTTGCCGGGGCGCTTTGTTTCCACGTCGGAAAGCTCGAAGTGGCTGTTGTCGCTTATCGCCTCTTTTATCATTTGATACCGGTGGGCGGGCGCAATCAGATTGCCGGCATCTTTATGGGGGGAAATACCTGTGGGTACGAATAGTATCTTTGATAATGCCCGCTGCCGGAATACCTCTTCGGCTGCGATCAGGTGGCCGATGTGTATGGGATTAAACGACCCGCCAAATATGCCAATATTCATCGAATTTACACAGCAGTTTTACCCTGCCGCCGTTCATGGAATGCCTGCCGAAATAAAGGTCAAAGCAGCATTATATAAACGAATGTAAATAAGTCAATAGAAATGGTTTGTTTTTGATTGACTGAGGATAAATCGTGTGTTAGCATCTAGGTCTTATTGAGTAGCCGAAAGAACCATACCCTCGTGAGGAGTACTCTTGAAGATTGCTTATTTTGACTGTTTTTCAGGCGTCAGCGGCGACATGACCCTCGGCGCTTTTGTGGATGCGGGGTTGAGCATCGACGTCCTGAAAGAGCAATTAGCATTACTCCATCTTCATGGGTATGAGCTATCGGCAGAAAAGGTAAAACGCGCCGGGGTTGCCGGGACGAAGGTACACGTGAAGATTTCCCGTGAGGATGCGCACTCGCATGCCCACGCTCATCACGAGCATCACCATCACCACCACTCGCGCTTTTCCTTTTCCGAGATACGGTCTCTCATCGAAGAGAGCAAACTCCATCAGGATATCAAGCAATCCAGCATAAAAGTCTTTCACCGGCTGGCCCAGGCGGAAGCAACGGTGCATAATAGCACGGTGGAAGAGGTGCATTTTCACGAAGTGGGCGCGGTGGACTCGATAGTAGATATCGTCGGCTCGGCAATAGCCATAAAGTGCCTGGGTATCGAAAAGATATATTTTTCACCTATCCCGACCGGGCATGGATTCACCAAATGCGAGCACGGGACGTTTCCCGTACCTCCTCCGGCAACGGCAGAACTCCTCAAGACACACTTGACAAAGTACGTTGACGTGGCAAAGGAGCTAACCACGCCAACCGGCGCGGCAATCGTAACGGCGCTCGGAGAAGGGCTTCGCACCCTCCCGGAGATGCGGGTACTCCAGGTTGGCTACGGTGCGGGTAGTAATGACAACCCCACCATACCTAACTTGTTGCGGGTGTTTATTGGAGAAACCGTCCTAACGCCGGAATCGGACGAGATGTGGGTGGTTGAAACCAATCTCGACAATATATCGGGTGAAATACTGGGCTACACCCTGGACAAGCTATTCGAAGCGGGTGCTGCCGACGCCTATTTCACGCCAATCCAGATGAAAAAGGGACGTCCCGGCGTTGTGGTAAGCGCGATTGTTTCCGAAGTAAACGTGGCCGCCGTAGAGTCCGTTTTGTTTGAGCAAACCACCACCTTTGGCATACGAAAATACAAGGTGGTCCGCAAGACGCTCGCGCGCGAGTTTCAGGAAGTGGACAGCCGGTTTGGTAAAATAAAGGTCAAGATTGGAAGATGCAATGGCGATATAAAAAGCGTCTCGCCCGAATATGAAGACTGTAGAAAAATTGCCGAAGAAAAGGGCATTCCGCTAAAGCTGGTATATAGCGCCGTTTCGAACGAGTTCCTAAAACACCATGATTAAAATTACGCCCGTAAAGGGACCAATAAACGCAACCGTTACGGTTCCAGGCTCGAAGAGCTACACGAACCGCGCGCTTATCACGGCTGCCCTGGCGTCTGGAGAGTCGATAATTACCAATGCGCTTTTCAGCGACGACACCAGGTACATGGCGTCGAGCTTGAACACCCTGGGCATACCCACGGAGGAGAAGCCGGACAGCAACAGCTTTATTATCCAGGGCAAAGGCGGCGTCATTCCAGCAAGACAGGCAAGCCTGTTTGTTGGGAACGCGGGAACCGCCATGCGGTTTTTAACCGCCCTGCTAACGTTGGGACATGGGATCTACGAGATCGACGGCATTGAACGCATGAGGGAAAGGCCGATACAGGACTTGCTCGACGGCTTGAAGCAGCTTGGTGCAGCGACGACCTCGCGGCACAACAACGGCTGCCCCCCGGTAACGATACAGGGAAAAGGGCTGTCCGGCGGCACGGCCGTTGTGAAGGGAGACCTGAGCAGCCAGTATTTTAGCGCGTTGTTCATGGCCGCTCCGTATGCCAGGAACGACGTAGTTTTAAAGGTAAAAGGCGATTTGGTCTCCAGGCGTTACGTGGATATGACCATTGATTTGATGCGCAAGTTTGGCGTAACGGTTGAAAACAAGGGCTACGAGACCTTCTTTATAAAATCAGGACAGCGCTACCGTCCGATGCGTTACGAGGTAGAAGCGGACGCATCGGCCGCTTCTTATTTCTTCGCCATTGCGGCCATTACCGGCGGGAAGGTGCGGGTGGCCGGTATTGGCAGCGATTCCCTGCAAGGTGACGTCCATTTTGTAGACGTGTTGAAGGCTATGGGCTGCAAAGTGACGATAGGCGCGGATTGGACGGAGGTGGAAGGGGGCGCGCTGCGTGGGGTGGACGTCGATATGGGTGAAATGCCCGACGTGGTGCAGACGCTAGCCGCCGTAGCCGTATTTGCGAAGGGCAAGACGCGGGTAAGAAACGTAAAGAATATGCGCATAAAGGAGACCGACCGCATTACCGCCGTGGTCAATGAACTGCGGCGCATGGGCGTCACCGCCGCAGAGTTTGAAGATGGCTTAGAAATTGAGCCTTCTCCGCCGCAACCGGCTCAAATAGAAACGTATGACGACCATCGTATGGCTATGAGCTTTGCACTGGTAGGGCTGCGCGCGCCGGGGATAGCAATAAAACACCCGGAATGCGTCTCAAAAACCTTCCCTGATTATTTTCAGAGGTTAGAGGCGTTGCGAACGCGGTAACGACGGAAACGACGGAAACAATGGAAAACCACAGATTGCACAGATTAAAAGCGTAGAAGCCCTGTATTAAAATATGGTTCTCGTTGCACTTTTGCTATTAACCCCAGCCTTTAGGCCACAGGTTTATACACAAGTCTCAAAAAGCCTATAAAACGGTGGGATAGCAATCAGAACTCCAACAAAAACACACCTCAGAAGGATTGAAGAGGCACTGCGATGGAAAAAGAATTAAAAACCATTCCGGCTGTCTGTATATGCCCCGTAGGGGCAACTGGTAATAGGCAGGCAATTCATTGCCTGTTTCCAATGCGTCGAACCATAAAGTCCCGT
>CAYHFB010000270.1:0-5720 GCA_964355695.1 uncultured candidatus Brocadiaceae bacterium | reverse complement strand
ACCCGCTTCAACAACAACGAATTCGTTACTACCGACACGGAGGAAAAGGCCATTGCCAGTCCCGCGTATTCGGGTTTCAGGGTGATGCCGAAGAGGGGATAGAGGACGCCTGCGGCTATGGGGATGCCTACTACGTTGTAGAAAAAGGCCCAAAAGAGGTTTTGTTTTACTTTTGAGAGGGTGCGGACGCCCAGACGGACGGCTTTTACTACGTCCTCCAGGTTGTTCCTCATGAGGACGATGTCGCCGGTTTCTTTGGCAATGTCTGCGCCTGCCCCAATCGCTATGCCCACGTCGGCCTGCGCGAGGGCGGGGGCGTCGTTGATGCCGTCGCCGATCATGGCTACCTTCAGGGATTGTTTCTGGAAATTTTTTACGATCTCCATCTTTTGTGCGGGCAAGACCTTTGCATGGTACTCTTCAATGCCTACCTCGGCGGCAACGGATTTTGCGGTCTGTTCACTATCGCCGGTAATCATAACGACCCGTTTACCCATGTGTTTCAGTTGCAAGACAACGTTGCGTGCCTGCGGTTTAACCTTGTCCATAAGACCCAGGACGCCCTTGCACGCGCCGTCGTAGGCTACGTACAGCGCCGTTCGACCCGTGGTTTCGAGGCTGTGGGCATGGGTTTGCGCATTGTCTGCGGCAATTATCCCGCCAGGGCGCGGGCACCGCGCCCCTACAAATGCGTTGGTATGCGCATCGTCCGTGGCAATCCCGTGGGACGTCAGAAGCCCTTCGTTACCGATTAACAATTCCTTTCCTTTATAGCAACATGCAATGCCGCTGCCTGCCTCTTCGTGGAAGTCTTCTACGGTGTCCCACGCAATGCCCTCTTCTTTGGCTATAAGCGCTACCGATTGGGCGAGCGGGTGGTTGGAGGAGGCGCAACCTGCCGCGGCGAGGGCGAGCAGTTCTGATTCGGTGGTGTTGTGCAAACAAATTCTGTCTGTTACCACGGGTCGCCCCTCGGTGATGGTGCCCGTCTTGTCCATGATAAAGACGTGGATGCCTGCGATTTTTTCCAGGATGCCGGCGCGTTTGATGAGGATGAAGTTCTCAAGCCCCACGCCGCTACCGACCATGAGCGCCGTGGGGGTTGCAAGACCCATCGCGCAGGGACACGCGATTACCAGCACGGCAACGGCCATTTTTAGCGCCCACACGAAGGGCGGTTCTCCGGCAAGCCCGTGGAATACGAGATACCAGCAGATAAAGGTCACGATGGAAATCCCAACCACAATGGGGACAAAGACGTTCGATACCCTGTCCGCAAAACGTTGGATTGGGGCTTTGTCCGTCAGAGACTCTTCAACCAGGTTGATGATTTGCGATAGGACGGTCTCTTCACCAACCTTTGTTGTTTGGATCGTTAAGACGCCCGTTTTGTTTATCGTGGCGCCCACGACGCCGTCGCCCCTCTGCTTTACCACCGGTACGGCCTCGCCCGTTACGAGGGATTCGTCTACCGATGATGCGCCTTCTATCACAACCCCGTCTGCCGGTATGGACTCTCCGGCACGAACGATTACTACATCGCCAACACCGAGTGAGGATGCGTTTACCATGGACTCTTTTCCGTCTGCCGTCAGCATCCGCGCCTTGTCGGCCTGTAGTTTTATTAACTTTTGCAGCGCCTGGCTTGCCCTCCCCTTTGCCCGTTCTTCAAGGCTTTTCCCGATCCTGATAAAGGCGATCAGCATGACGGAGGTTTCAAAGAAGGCGTGGTGAGAGCCGCCAAAAACGTGAAAAAGCGCCAGGACGCTATAAACGTATGCGGAAAGTATGCCTATGGAGACCAGCACGTCCATGTTGGTGGAAAGGTTTTTGATGGATTTATAGGCACCAACAAGGAAATCACGTCCCGGCCCTAAAATTACCGCGGTGGCAATGGCCATCAGGATGTAAGGCTGGTAGGCGTGTAATGTATCGGGTAAGGGCAGGTGCATCAGCGCCATCATTACGACAGACGCCACGATGCTTAAAACGAGCCACCCGATCTGATAGGCGGTTTGTGTGGTTTGATTCAGTTGAAGCCGTTCGCGGGCTGAAAATCCAGCGTCTTTGAGGCGCTTGAAGATACGTCCCTTATTGAGGCTATGGTCGTCGAAGGTGATGATACCCGTTGAGCGTGAGAAGTTAATCAGAATGGACTTGATTCCTTTTAACTCCTTTAATTTTCTTTCAATAGTTACGGAGCAATTAGCGCAGTGCATGCCCGTAATATCAATTTTTATGGTTTGGTCAGCCATTTTTGGGGGGATTGGTTGCGGCGTTACCGTTCCGGGAATATCACGGTAAACCGTTATCCGGTCTCTTTCCGTACATCAATCTGATGTAGCTTGTGACACTCGAAACCCTTCATCCGGCATTGTTGCCAGAAGTTTTTTTTTCTTGTAAATCAACATGATGTTGCGTGCGTAGATAAACAGGCCTGAACATTGTCCGACGATAAATACGGGGTCGCGACGGTAAATTGCGTAAACCATCAATATTATGCTGCCCGCCATGCTCAGGTACCAGAATATTTCAGGGATGACGCTTTCTCCTCGCTTCTCGGATGCGATCCATTGGACAAAGAACCTGGAGCCGAATAAGAATTGCCCTACAAAACCAATGATAATCCAGAAATTAACCTGCGTCATGATGTTAGTCATTTTTTACCTCATAATTAAGTTTGCGTTCCTTCATCCATCTCACAACGAGGAGGTCTCTGAATGCCCTGAATGCCCTATTGAATACTCCGTACTTGGATTTTCCAAACCGGCGAGGACGGTGGTTTACCACAACCTCGGCAACGGTGAATCCCTCCATTTTAAAGAGCGTCGGCAAAAAACGGTGCATGCCGTTGAATAGTTTGATTTTGTCGAGGCATTCCTTTCGGTATGCCTTGAGGGAGCACCCCGTGTCCTTGATCTCCTCCTGTGAAAGCCTGTTCCTTATGGCATTTGCCACTTTTGAGGAAATGCGTTTAAGCCAGGGGTCGTTCCTCTTCTGCCGCCATCCGCATACCATGTCGTACGTTTTTAGTTTTTCCAGCAGTTTTGGGATGTCTGCCGGGTCATTCTGTAAATCGGCATCCATGGAGACCACACAGCTTCCTTTGGCATGTTTGAAGCCGGCATCCATGGCCGCCGTTTGTCCCGCATTCTTTTTAAAGTGAATGGAGCGGAAGATATCATGTGCGGCACACCATTCCTTCGCCTTTTCAGCGCTACCATCGGTGCTCCCATCGTCTACAAATAGAACTTCGTATTCGTAGGATGTGTCTTTCATGGCCAGTAAAATGGCGTCTCCCAACGGATCGATATTATCGACTTCGTTATACAATGGTACAACAATTGAAATTATAGGCTGTTTCATTGACTCAGCAACTTATCGTTTTGTAATAACGGTGATTAATCAGATCCTTTTTTGCATGGCATGGCAACATTCGTTTTCAGTATATTTCCCGTTTCCATTACGTACGCCAGCCGCGCAGCCTGGTATCCATAATGGCTCCAGGGCTTACCTGGTTATACCATCAACACAAACACTTATTGTGCGCACGGTATACTTCTTCCTGAAATGCCCTGTTTTTCCATGGTGTCTGAAATGTATAATAAAATGAGACAAAATTATATATCATAATGGAAGGATTATCAAAAGAAATAAAACCTATCACGGCCTGTTGTTATCAAACTGGTGGTCTTTCTCCCCTGTGGTTTGGCATATCCTTCCCCGCAGGCGTTGAAAATAAGGTGCACATTACCACAACCTTATAAAAAATAGTTCCTTTTGAAATAACTTGAATTTACCTAACGCCACTGCTAGAATGAGACACTTGGCGAACTGGGCTGATAGTTGGATGACCATGATTACCATGCCGTTTTGTTGCGCCAACCTACCGTATTTCATTTTTTGGATAAGTCTTAAGGGGAGAGCCTCGAATGGTAAGCGTGCCGGCGGTTGTAAATCACGGGAAAAGAAATGTTTTACAGGGATTGTTGGTTGGGGGGATTATTCCCATTATGTTTCTCGTATGGGGGTGTGCCTCTCAGTCTAAAAAAGTAGCGGTGTCAGAGCCGCTTATGAACGAAGCAAGCCTCACCGAAAGTACCGAATCTGCCGCAAGCGTTTCAGCGGTAGCGCCCGTTACCCAAAAGCCGAAAAAGAAGTCCACGAAGCCAGTAAAGCCGGTGACTTCAACGAAGTCTGCAACGTCTACAAAGGCTACAACGTCTGCAAAGGCTGCAAAGGCCACGGATTCCGCTAAAGGTGAAAAAGTCGTGCATACGGTTAAAAAGGGTGAAACTCTCAAGCGTATTGCAAAAGATTATGGCGTAACGGCCATGGCAATTCGTAACGTTAATCATTTAAAAGATAAGAAAGAACTGGAAGTGGGGCAGAAAATTGTTATTCCTTCCTCCAAAAAGGCTGCATCATCAGCCAAATCACCTTCCGGCAAGGTAGCGGCAACTGGTGGTAAGCAGGGCGCAACTCCCCGCGGTTTTGTGTGGCCTGTCAAGGGGAAGGTGGTATCGCCGTTTGGAACGAAAAGAAAGGGCGTTAAAAACGTTGGCATTGGTATATTGCCGAAGTCAGGCCAAAAAGTGGTTGCTTCAAAAGGCGGCGTCGTAGAGGCTGTATCGGCTTCAGGACACGGGAAATGTACCATTATTATAAAACACAAAGAAGGATATCGCTCCTTCTATGAAGGATGTAGTAATCCCCTCGTAGCTGAAAAAGCCAAGATAACGCAGGGGCAACCGATAGCGAGTATCGGTAGTGACGGCAAAGGCCAACCGCAAGAACTTGTTTTTAAGATTTATGCGAAGGATAAGCCGATTAACCCGGCTTCGTGCCTGCCGTAGTTTTTTTTGATTTGAGGTATGCCGCCTTTGAAAGGCGGCTTTATGTAGACAAATATTGACGGTTTCACAATTATGCCCATTTACGAATTCCTCTGTGATAAGTGCAGCACAAAGTTTGACGAGTATTTCAAAAGCTCTGCTGAAAAGAAGAAATTGTTTTGTCCATCCTGCAATGGCCGCCGCGTGCGTAAAATATTCTCACTGTTTGGGACGTCTACCGGGGGCGGGGGCGGCGGCAGCCCCTCCGACAGCTCCGGCGACTGCGGCAGTTGCACTGCTCCAACCTGTACCGGGTGCCATTAACTCGGTTGTCTCGCCCCTCCGGGGCTAAAAGGAGTCATTGAATTATGGAGCATCTCTGGGCGCCGTGGCGTATTGCATACATTCAGGAACATCCGAAAGAGGAAGGTTGCTTTCTCTGTAATGCCTTTCTGGATAACCACGATGAAAAACACCATATTGTCCACCGGGGGAAGGAATGTTTCTGCATCCTGAACAAATACCCTTACAACAGCGGGCATCTTCTGGTCGCGCCAAACAATCACAAGGCCGACATCTCCGACCTCACCGACGAGGAAATGGCGGAGATGATGAAGATGACAAAGAATATGAAGCAACTGCTTACCACCCTAATGAAACCGGAAGGCTTCAATATTGGGATTAACCTGGGAAAATCGGCCGGGGCAGGGCTTCCCGGTCACGTCCATATCCATATCGTTCCCCGGTGGAATGGAGACACCAATTTTATGCCGGCCATTGCCGATGTAAAGGTTATTCCGCAGTCACTCCAGGACCTCTATAAAGAGCTGAAGAAACACCTGCTTGTTGCATGATATTACAGAGGAGAACCTGGCGCGGCCTCTG
>CAYHFB010000269.1:0-5734 GCA_964355695.1 uncultured candidatus Brocadiaceae bacterium | reverse complement strand
TTTCAAGGACGAAATGAGTGGTTTCAAGGACGAGATGCTTGGCTTTAAGGATGAAAACCGGCTGCAGATAAGACAGATGAATATCAAGTGGGGTGAGATTGCGAGGAAGCTTGGTACGATAACGGAAGACCTCGTAGCGCCAAGCATACCAAGAATAGTAAAGGAAGATTTCGGCCTTGAGACGGTTGATTTGATGATACGAAGGAAAAAGAAACTCGCTGACGGCAGAACGAAGGAGTACGACGCTATTGCCGTGGCAGGTGAATATGTGTTTGTTGATAGCACGAGGAGTACGCTTGATGGTGACAGCGTAACTGAATTTGTTGAGGACATTCAAAAATTCAGGGAATTCTTTCCTGAGTATGCAAAAAACAAGATTGTGGGCATCCTGGCAAGCTTACATGTAAACGAAGGTATACTGGCATACGCAGGAAAAATGGGATTTATTGTGCTTTCGGTCGGGGATGAAATAATGGAAGTGAAGAATCCCAAGGGATTCAAACCGAAGGAATGGTAACTTTAGCAAAAAAAGCAATGAGTTGCAGGAGGATGAAATGGATAAGCTTTTAAAGTTGGATAGTACGGGTGATTTAAAACTTCTTAAGGAGATAAAAAAGTCATTGAGCTTGAAACTTGATGATGAGCTTTTCTTGTTTAGCGGAAAGGATTATTTGGTAATTAAAAAGGTTCAGAGGCATTCTCTCTCTGAGCGTTTTAAGCACCTCTCTGAAAAAATCGAACACCGATTTAAAAAAGAAGGGCTAAAAGAAGACGTAGTGGCTGAGGCTATTGAATGGGCAAGAATGTTCCGTTAGGAACAAAATATTGGTAGAGCAGATAAAACAACATGAATAACAACACAAAAAATCAAGATGAAACCTCGTCGTGGTTTAAAGACGGATTGAGGTTCGAATGTCAGCGGTGCGGCAAATGTTGCATGGGCGAACCCGGCGCCGTGTGGGTTAACAACAGTGAATTGGGCGAAATCGCCTCCTTTCTCGGAATTACCCCGGCGGCATTTGCAAAAGATTATTTGAGGAGTATGAACGGCAGGTTAAGCCTCCTGGAATATGGACGCGGCGTTTGTGTGATGTACGACGGAGGCTGCAAGATATACAGCGTCAGGCCGGGACAGTGCAGGGCCTTCCCGTTCTGGACGTCAAATCTGGAGAACAGGGAAGAATGGGGAAAATTACAGAAAACCTGTCCGGGCGTTGATAAAGGGAAGGTACATACACCGGCTGAAATAGCGGATTGCAACGCGCAGTACCGTACAGGCACTTGTGAGTAGCTTCCGGCGCTCATTGCATGTAGCTCAAACCTTCAGGTTTGATGTACATTGCACTCGGTATAAGTGCAGGCATTTTAGTGCGGCTTCCAGCGCAACGTGCAATGCCGGAGTCCATCAGGGCTGAAGCCCTGATCTACATAAATATCTTAGACTTGCGCAAATGAAAGACACTTCAGAACCAAACCTTGACACCGAGTTGACGGCCATATACCGCCAACTGGAAAATGAACTGGCGAAATTGAATCCCGGTTGTAATGGCTGCGGGACATGCTGCAATTTCGGAGACTTTGACCACATCCTTTATGCAAGCAGCATAGAAATTGATTTTATCGTCAGACACGCGCACGTCCCCGACTTTTCCGTTTCAGACAACCTGTGCCCCTTCCTAAAAGACAATCACTGCTCTGTTCGTGAGTTTAGAATGCTGGGATGCCGTATCTTTTACTGCAATCCTCACTATCAGGAAGTATCTCATGAAGTGTACGAAAAGTATTACCGGCTGATAAAGGAGCTTTACAACAAACACGCCCTACCATGGAAATATCAACCGTTCCTCAACCAACTGAAAGAAGCGCAACATAAGCCGTTACCATGAACCCGCATTTAATATTCCATCTGACTCAGCCTCTTCATGCCTAACCACAAAGAAACGCCGGAGGCCGACACGCTGAGCAACGTCCAAAGTAATAGCGAGACGATTAAAATTATCTTAAAGTGCGGGAGTCTTTCGGTAAAGTAAAAGTGTGAAATGGATAAGAAGAGCGCGACGGTGAAAATGATGTAGCCAAAGGTTATTACGATAGTAACAAATCCCCCTAAACTCTCCACGGCCTTTAGATAATATTCATCCTTAAAATTGGCAAAGCAGCCTCCGAACCCCAATGAGATGCTTACCATGGTTATGGTGGAAAGCAATATGATAAAAATGGTAACAAAAGAAAAAAGCGGGGTAATACTTAGCATATAGTTGGAAATGGAGATGAGTGAAAGCGCGATTACGGAGAGGATCACCCCGGCAAGGAGGAGCTTTTCCAGGAATATCTTCTTTAATGAAAGTGGGCTGAGTCTCAGAATCCAGAAGTTTCTTCCTTCAAGGCTCCATTGAGGAAATACAAACCGGATACTCATTGATGACACAATACAGAGGATACTAAAGGAGTTCAAAAAGACTATGATGTTCTTCCACATCGGGTCAAGAAGGTGATAAGAGAACCTTCGTAAGTTAATAAAATAAAAGAAGAGTATCCCAAAGAAAACCAAAAACTGCAACCAAAGACTCGGCTCCCGTATGAACAGTTTGACGTCCTTCACCATAAATGCGCGCAGATACGGGGATAATCGAAAGCAAGAAAAGAAAAGGGTGACGTAATCCTTCCCCCCTGCCCGTTTTCCCGCACCCCGGTGTTGTTGAAAGTATATGGACATACACTGCTTCCCGAATGCAGAAACGAATACCAAACAAAGGAGCGCCAGGCACCACAGATTCGCAAGGTAAAGCAAGCACCTCTTCCAATCACCGTCTTCAAAAGAGATGAGCCCGTAAGCAGGCCATGAATACGGGAGAAACCACAGTTTGGAGTATTTTAAGAAAGCAACCTCATCAGAGAGAAGATACATAATACTTGTCTGATCGTTGGATTTCACATACTTGAAATATCCTATACACACAAGGATCAGTACCCCCCCTGCTGCAAGAAAAAATTTCTTTAGGTTAAAGAACCGGGCAACCAGCAGGGTGAGCAGGAATCCGAAGAAGCAGGACAGGACAAAAAAAGGCGCTGCGAAAAGCGGCGTAATGGCGGCGAGGGAGAAGTTTGTCCCGCAAAACAGCGCAAACCCGGAGCCGGTTGTCTTCCCCACGTTGCTGTATGCCAGAAAAAAGAAAATAACGCCTAAGAACGGTATCCACGTGGCAAAACACGCCGCCTCCAGAAATTTGAAATACATAATCTTCCCCCTGTCGAGAGGAAGGGTCATGAGGAAGTGTGACTCCCTGCTTTTGAATGCCGTACCGTAAAACAACACCCCGAAACTGACCCCAACCATAATGAAGAGGATGAAGAAGAGGATAAAAATCAACTTCTTTATAATAGCCGATCCCAACCCTCCCAATGAAACGATAAAATGGAGTCCGCCAAAGACCGCGCAATATATCCCCATAATGGCCGCAATGACAAACACCAGCCTGAAGACAAATTTCCTGGGCGAACGGCTGATTAAGGCCGCAATGTTGTTTCTTATAGACAAATAATGAATATGGGTTAGTTGTTTCATAATTAACCTAATTGCCCTGTAGCTCAGGGCTTCAGCCCTGATGAACTCCAGCATTCGCACGGCGTGCCGAGCCGTACCACTTGCATATCGAGTCGAGCAGGGTAATTATGGCGAGGATTGCCATGGCGGCCACGAGGGTGGCATCCATGATGAGGGTAAACGAATCACCAGGCGACTTTGCCGACGACGATTTATTGAGGAAAATAAAGAAGAGTTGGTAAGAGGCCGTTAGGGTTGTTACAAACATAAATATCATGGGTATGAAAGTCATCCAGGCATATTTGAGCTTGCCCATCTTTATGATGATGGTGGTACCTACACAAAAGGCGATCGCCGCCAGGAGTTGGTTCGCAACGCCAAACATCGGCCATATCGTAGAAACACTCCCTGAATAGATGAGATAACTCCACGCGACGACCACGAGGAGGCTCGACAGTATGGTACCGGGTATCCAGCTCGTCTTCCCCAGCGGTTTATACCAATAACTGCCCAATTCCTGAACGATAAAGCGGGCGACCCGTGTCCCCGTGTCCACGGTGGTAAGGATGAAAAGCGCCTCAAACATGAGTGCAAAGTTGTACCAATAGGGCATGAGCGTCCTCATTCCGGGCAGATTGGAAAATATCGAAGCCATCCCAACGGCAAGCGAAACGGCGCCGCCGGGTCTGCCGGCAACATCAACCCCTACCGCTGCCGATAGTTCGTCGATATGCATTACGGGAAAGCCCAGTTGCGCCAGGCTCCCGGCGCTGAGATGTGTGTTTATCGCAAAATAGTCGCCCGGAATCAATATCGTTGCGGCAATTACGGCGATTACGGAAACAAACCCCTCAGCAAGCATCGCGCCGAAGCCGATTATCTTTATCTCCGATTCGTTTTCAATCATTTTCGGAGTGGTGCCCGAAGAAATGAGGGAGTGAAAGCCTGATATAGCGCCGCAGGCAATGGTGATAAACATAAAGGGGAACAGTGCGCCAGGTATCACCGGGCCGTTGCCGTGAACAAAGGGTGTGAAGGCGGGCATGTTGATCGTGGGCGCCATGCATATTACTCCAAGCGCCAGGAGTATGACCGTGCCCATTTTCATGTAGGTGGAAAGATAGTCGCGGGGGCAAAGGAGCATCCACACGGGGAGAACGGACGCAATGAAGCCATATACGGCCATGAGAAAGATCAGAAGATTTCTGTCCAAATTAAAATACGGTTCGAGCGCGGAACCGGGGACGTAGCCGCCAAAGAAAACGGCCAGTATCAGGAGGATAACGCCAATGATGCTGACCTCCATAACCTTTCCATACCGGATCTTATAGAGGTACAATCCCATAAACAACGCGATGGGTATGGTTGCAGCAATGGTAAACGCCCCCCAGGCGCTGTGCGAGAGGGCGTTGACGACGGCCAGGCCTAGTCCTGCCAGGGCAACGACGATGATGAACAGGATGGCTATCGCCGCGGTGGTTCCGGCTACCGGGCCGACCTCGTCGCGGGCGATTTGCGCAAGGGATTTGCCGTTGCGCCGCACCGACGCAGTGAGGATAACGGTGTCATGCACGGCGCCACCCAGCGACGCCCCGATTACTATCCACAAAAAACCGGGGAGGTAGCCGAACTGCGCCGCAAGCACCGGACCTATCAACGGCCCTGCACCTGCAATTGCGGCAAAGTGGTGGCCGAAGAGAACCCATTTGTGGGTGGGATGGTAGTCCTGCCCGTCTTTTAACCTTCGTGAGGGCGTCGGCCTTGAATCGTCGAGGCACAATACCTTTGCCGTGAGGAGCGAACCGTAAAGGCGATAGGCGATGATAAAGATGCACGCTGCGGCTACTACCAGCCAGAGGGCATTGACCTTTTCCGCAGGTCTGATTACCTGGGTGATGACGCCAAGTGCAAATGCGCCGGTAATTGCAAGGATGATGAGGACAAGGGTAGATTTTTTCATAGTGTTGGACGATACCAATGTTTTTTATTATACCTGTTTGCCGCAGAACGCGCGGAGAAGTAAGGAATTTAATAGCGAATATCGAAGGACAAAAGACATTTGACCGGGAAATCATCAGGAACCGCTAATGAACGCCAACGCACGCTAAGTGATGCAGTAATTACTAACATACCGTTTATTAGTACCTTACCGATTCAAAACTGCAATAAAAAAGAAGTTATTTTGTAACT
>CAYHFB010000268.1:2435-5742 GCA_964355695.1 uncultured candidatus Brocadiaceae bacterium | reverse complement strand
AATTCGTGTCTCTGTTGTTTAGCATTTTTTGGTTGCGGCCAGAGGCCGCGCCAGGAAATCTGTGGTTCCTAACGTTTTTGATCACCATGAGGCAATTCCTTGCTAAATTTATGATAACACCTCTTTCACTTTCACACCGGTTTTATTTATAACACCATGATCCTCGTACTCTCCGGCACAGAAGAAGGCAAAGAGATTGTCAAACAACTTCACGAGGCAGGGTTAAGCCTCTTAACCACCGTAGCTACGGACTACGGCAAAAAAATCTTCGAACAAATGGGACTGGAATCCCTCTGTTTGCAAGGGCGATTGGATGCAAACGGTTTTTTGCAACTGATAAGAGAACGAAAAATAAACACCGTTGTTGACGCCACGCACCCTTACGCCGTTGAGGTATCCCGGAACGCAATGGATGCCTGCAGCAAGGAAAACGTCAGATACCTCCGCTATGAAAGACATGAAACCGAAATCCCGACACATCCCCTGATCCACAAAGTAAAGACCATGGAAGAGGCCGTTGACAAGGCCAGGCCTCTTGGGAAAAAAATATTGCTGACAACGGGTATCACCAGTGTCGCCAAATTCATTGTCTTGAAGGACGAAAAGGAATTGTACGTGCGTATATTGCCCGTACCTGAACACATCACATCATGCGTGGGCATGGGCATTCTAGCCACCCACATCATTGCCATGCACGGCCCTTTTTCAGTGGATTTAAACCGCGCCATGTTCAAACAATATCAAATCAATACGATAGTTACGAAGGACAGCGGAGACGTGGGGGGGGTGCTTGAAAAGATACGCCCGGCGCTTGCCGAACATATTGATACGATTGTTATTGAAAGACCCAAAATTCATTTTAAAAAGATCTACACGTCCGTTGACGACGTGGTAAAGGAGGTGAAAGGACTATGAAGATTATTTCCTTTGGCGATGTTCATGAAGACACAAACAACCTTGCAAAAATGAAATCCACCCTGGAATCTGCGGACATTGTGGTCATTTCAGGTGATTTGACCAACTGTCAAGGAATGGCAGAGGCGAAAAAAGTGGTAAATGCTGTAAAGGCATATAACAAGCGAGTCCTTGTACAGTACGGCAACATGGACACGCCGGACGTGGACACGTACCTGTCTAAAGAGGGGATAAATCTTCATGGGAACGGTTTTGTAATTGAGGACGTCGGCATTTTCGGCTGCGGCGGCTCAAGCCCCACACCCTTCAATACCCCATCGGAAATCAGTGATGAGGACATCGGGAAATATTTGATACGGGGTTACGGTAAGGTAAAAGACGCCCGATGGAAGGTCATGGTCTGCCACACACCCCCAAAAGACACGGCAACCGACACCATCCGCGGTGGCATACACGTGGGAAGCAGTACCGTGAGGGATTTTATTCTGAAATACAAACCCGACATCTGCATAACAGGACACATTCACGAATCAAGAGGCACAGATAAAGTAGGTGACACCCTAGTCCTCAATGCCGGCATGTTACGGGATGGATGGCACGTTGAGGTCGTAACGGATAAAACGGGGATTTCAGCAACGATAAAACCTGCTTGAGAATAATCAACCAAATCATTGTGATACTGTTCTGCGAGACCTTCACGTGTGGCATAAATTTCAGCGAAGATGGGATCGTATCCTAGTTGTGTTGTGTTCATGGTAAAACCTCCATTAACTCGAAAGGTGTCACTAATTCAGGCAACATGTAGCCCTTGGCGGCACATAGGCCGCGCATTACAGGTAATTGTACCGGATTGGCAATATGAGTGCAATTCCATGTCAGAAGGACATCGATTCCATGATAAGCTGCAGGCAATATGCAGAGCGTCAATCCTGGCCTTGGAAGGAGGGCCACCGCCAAGTAATAGAAATTCTGCCAGTTGAGGGATTTCAGCAGTGATTGGAAGAACCGGAATGCTCCCGGTTGCGGTCAAGGTGTACGTTTTTCATAAGCGCAGAAAGCGCTTTGTTCAGCATTGCCCCACTGACGAGGGTGTCGTCTATTTTATGTGACGTCCGCTCATGGTCGTCCTCCTGCGAAAATTTTAATAAAAGATAAGGGAATGACAAAGATTATTACTCGTTTCTTTTTTTGGATTTCTTTATTTTTCGATACAGGCTGTCAACGGTTTCTCCCTTAAATAAATCCTTTTTAATCTTTAAATAATCTCCAGCGCCTTTGTTAATAGCAGTCCAAAAACGTGTTGCCTTAACAGGTCCAAGATATTTCAGCAACACTTCCTCTCCTTCCTTGATTATTTCATACTCTGTATTCATTTGATCTTGATGATTAAGCATTATCTTCCCTTTCTCTTACAAAATCTACGGGGTTCATTACCTTCATTCCTTTATCTTTGTATCCCGCTAAAATTCCATCGTCGCAAGTTATAAAGTAGTCAGCTTCCATAGCCTCAGCACAAGCCAAATGCAATGCATCAATATTTCCTATTTTCTTGCTTTCTAAAAACTTCGCCCTTTCCCCTATAGATTCATCAATATCCTGGTTATACTTTGAAAAACTGAAATAACAGTCGATCCACGTTCTCCTGAAGGGGAATGGGTTTCTATTATTTTCATATTCCAATACAGATGAACAAATAAGTTCGATTTCTTTAACCGCTATCATCTGAAAAATTATTGTGAATGCCAATGACTCCAGCATTATTTTGGCTGAGATTGGTCATCAAAAGGACGATTGAAAACACTTGTATCAATGTATATTTTCATTATTAATTGTAGATTTGGGTTGCAAACCAGAACCCACTGAAGTTGAGCCGAGTAATAATGGATCGCCGATTTTGTGAAAAGCAATGAAACTTAGGTTGTGTTGAGCAAGGTCAAGCTTAACGATAACGGTCTGTGGCATTCATAGTGTTGTCTTTTACATCATCAAACCGCCCAACTTGGCTGCTCGTATTTCAGTGTTCCGTGATAAATTACCTGACCGGTGTTCACGATAAAAACAGTTTATTTATGTGGCTTGCCAACATACCTGCGTTCGTTGTAAACTTTACCAATTCGTTAAAGACTTTAATTATCTCGTACAGCTTCTTTGATAATGGCGTTTCTTCCGGTTGGCTTTGGTGTATAAACCCGCCTGCTGAATTCATCTTATGTTGCGCAGCGTATATTGCATACTCACCAAAAACATCTTTACTGTTTTTCGCCTCATCACAGGAAGTACGTATGATTGTGGCAAATTCTTGCTCATCATTGCTTCCGCTTTTTTGGGTATGAACATCTTTTGTAGAATTATCAACATACGCCCATTCCTTACTATCCAAATACGGAGCACC
>CAYHFB010000268.1:0-2335 GCA_964355695.1 uncultured candidatus Brocadiaceae bacterium | reverse complement strand
CTTAAGCATTCAGATGGTATGTTTTCTCTATAATCATTCCAACTTTCATATTCCATAAAGCTAAATATTGAACGTCTAATTTTCTCAATATTTTTTATGTGGCGATCGTGCCTAATGTCAGGAATGGCCAACAAACGAGACATTAATCCTTTAAAGAAACTATCAAGAGACAAAATATCCCTAGCCGCCATCAATATATCGATATTATCTAGGTATTTTACTTTTCTTATTACTGCTTGCTTTTAGATGCACAATCCTATAGATTTCAATGCATCTGCATAGTTGAAAAGCTTTACATTGTTTTCAACCATTACTTTTTTCTTCTTTCTATCATATAGTGGGTTCGAATGACAGATGTTTCCACATCTTTGTTTGGGACAATTAACTGGTATGGTAAGCGGTGTATAGATTTTTAGTCCCAGTTGGTTGTTCCTATGTGAGGCTGGAACTCGCTATGGAAGACGGTGCACTATATTAGGATGGGACTTACAGTAACATCTGCCACATTTGAATTTCACACCAATAACAATTGCAGTGCGTTATTGCACCAAAAAACATAACACAAGTCAAGCTTAAATAGCATTAACATGGGCGCTGTTTGCACATAGCGTTAGGCAGATAGGTATCTACAATATCTGTGTAATCGGTGAAATCTGTGGTTTCAATGTTGTTTTTGGTATGAGGTTCTTCCTTGTACATGGGCTATTTCCCTAAAATATAAGACACTACATTTTTTATTAATTGACCGGACAATGGGAAATTTTTTATAATAGTAAGGTACGTTTTAAAGTGGCCTGTAATTCAAGTATCATTCATAATTAACATTATTGGAGAAAAACATGTCTCATCCACAGCACCCACATGGTCAACATCCGGGCGGACACCCTGCTTCTCACGGGCATGGCGGTCATCCTGAAACAATAAAAGAAACCTATTCGCGTATTAAAGAAGAACCCACCGGAAAATCCGCAGTAGAGTATATGAAGAACATGAAAAACCAGTTAAGGCTCGTTTTCTGGGAGACCACCGCCGGGTGCAATCTGGAATGCGTCCATTGCCGCAGGATTGACGTGAGTACAACCCTCGCCAAAGACGATATGTCCACCAAAGAGGCGCTTGCCTTTGTTGACGCCATCGTTGAGGTTGGCAGGCCGATCCTTATACTCAGCGGCGGCGAGCCGCTCTTCAGGCCAGACATCTTTGAGATAGCAAAATACGCCGTCAGCAAAGAATTGAACGTAGCGCTGGCGACTAACGGTACCCTGGTTGACGATAAGACGGCAAAAGAGATCGTAGATGCGGGTATTGCCAGGGTCTCTATCAGCTTCGACGGCGCGGACGCCAAGACCCACGACGATTTCAGGAAGATACCCGGTTCGTTTGAACGCTCTACCGCCGGGTTTAAACGCCTCAAAAACCTGGGCATGAGTATGCAAATCAACAGCACCATCGCAAAGCACAACGTGCATCAGATGGACGACCTCTATAACCTTGCGCTCAACCTCGGCGCGGATGCGATGCATCTCTTCATGCTTGTGCCGGTGGGTTGCGGCGTGCAGATTGCCGACGACCAGATGCTTGACCCGAAGAAGTATGAAGAAGTCCTCAATCACTTTTACGACCTTTCGAAAGAGGCGCGGATACAAACCAAGGCCACCTGCGCCCCTCACTACTTCCGCATCATGCGTGAACGCGCGAAGGCGGAGGGCACTACTGTGACTCCTAAGACGCACGGCATGGCGGCTATGACGAAGGGATGCCTGGCCGGCACCGGCGTATGCTTCGTTTCCCATAAGGGGGAGGTCTTCCCCTGCGGCTACCTGCCGGTGGAAGCGGGTCACGTTAGGAAACAAAAATTTGTGGATATCTGGAACGATTCCCCCGTCTTTCAAAGGCTGCGTGACACCGATCTGCTGGAAGGCAAGTGCGGGGCGTGTGAGTACAAAAAGGTGTGCGAAGGCTGCCGGGCGCGTGCCTTTTACGACACGGGCAACTACATGGCTGAAGAACCGTATTGCGACTACCAACCGAAGATGGCAAAGCCTGGGAAGGAGTAGAGGGGAAGGATGCAGGGGGGCGGAGGGGCTGGGGAGAGAAGTGCAAATTAAGGGGCTTGAAGCGGAACTCAACGATTTTGTATAAAAAATTTGTTGGGTTTCGCGCCTTTGCCGTACTTTACTTAATATCCTAGAACATGTTCTCTCATGGGAAAATTATAACCAGCAATGTAGGGCGGGCACTGCCCACCTTCACCTTCACGCATTCGAAAAATTGCGAAACAATGTTCATTGTTGTGTTGCCAGGAAGGCTACTTAAGCGGGTTAGGCAGGCAATG
>CAYHFB010000267.1:0-5764 GCA_964355695.1 uncultured candidatus Brocadiaceae bacterium | reverse complement strand
GTGTCAGAAGTTCCTGCTTCATTTTCTTCGGAGGGGTTCGTTTTCTGACTCACAACAGCAGGTATGACAAGCATCTCCGCTTGTCATTAATAATGTCAGGCGAGGACGCCAGTAACTGCGTAGTGGCAAGGCGCGCCTTGCCACTACAGGTGACTACTTCAATTCCCGCCCATCTTCTTTTTTACAAAATTCATAAGACCGCCAGCCTGAATAATCTCCTGCATCTCCGGTGGAAAGGGTTCGAACTTGAATCGTTTTTTTGAGGCGTGGTCCAGGATTTCTCCGGTAGAGAGGCTTACTTCCGCCTCGTCTCCCTCGCGTATCTGCCCGACCGCGTCAGGACATTCAAAAATCGGCAGGCCGATATTGATGGCGTTTCTAAAGAAGATGCGCGCGAAGGATTTCGCAATAACGCAAGAAATGCCCGCTGCCTTTATGGAGATGGGCGCGTGTTCGCGGGAGGAACCGCACCCGAAGTTATCCCCGCCCACAATGATATCACCTTTTTTGACCTTCTTCATAAAACCCGGGTCGGCGTCTTCCATGCAGTGCGACGCCAGCTCTTTTATGTCGGTAGTATTCAGGTATCGCGCGGGGATAATTGCGTCGGTATCAATGTTGTTTCCAAACTTCCAGCATTTGCCTTTCATGGGTTTTTAGTTCCTTTTCTGTTTTAAGTTTCGGGTTTCAAATTCAACTCGTTCCCACGCTCTGCGTGGGAATGAGCAGGTAGGACGCTCCGCGTCCAGTCATTCGGCTGGTTAGGGGTGCAAACCTGAACCAGCCAGCGGACGCTGGAGCTTCCGGCACAGGCACGTTCCCAAACCGGAGCTTGGGAACGAGAGAAGGACGCCCTTCCACATAAGCACCGGGAAAATTACCCAGTGCTTACATCATCAGTGGCTAGCAACCATCTGTCTTGTATTGTTTGCTTTGTCGTGTGGTTTGCGGATTGACTTGTTTGGTTTTTTTAAACTTAGCCTGCCTTCCATCCTTTGGTACGCCTGGTGCATGAATGCCTCCAGTCTGGTTTCCTCGTTCGTCTGCTCCTGGCCGTCAAAGGACAATTTCAGGCACGGTATTCCATAATAATCCTTCTGGAACCTCTCAAGCACGCCATTTACCACGGTACCCGGCATACAGTGGAAGGGGATTACGTTAATGATTCCATCGTACCCATGCTCAACGTATTCAACCACTTTTCCCATACTAAGCACCGGATCACCCTTGTAGGAATCGTCAATGTACGGTTTTCCCTTTTTGATAAGGTCTTTGATAGAGGCGTCTTTCAGGAAGTGCCTGATGCTTCCCTTAAATATCCTGGTTAGCTTGTAGGCGTCATACCGTTGCACCACGTCGGAGATGATTTCACCGAGAAGCCCCTTGTAATTCTTCTCAAGACGACACGATTCTCTTCGGCAATAGGCAATGTAGTTAATCCACTCCCCGAAAGGCGGAATGAACACCTCGCCTCCCAATCGTTCTATGCTTTTTATAAGGAAATTGTTCGCGTAATCGTTGCACCGGACGTACGTCTCGCCAATAACGCCTATCAGCGGACGAGGCTTGCTCCGATCCACCTTTATCTTTACAAAGGCGTCCCGCGCTTCACGGGCAGACTCAACCAACCCCAGGTTTTTATCCAGCGCCGCTTCTGCTTTTTGCACGAAGGTTTCGTAAACGGCGTCCGTCTCACCCTTGTTCAATTCATAAGGCCTCGTTTCCCTTTGCATTTTCTGCAAAAGGTCGATATAGACAATCCCGCTCCATGACAATTTGCGGAAATGGGTGCCGAGGTTCTCGGTATCTTTATTGTAGTTTTCTTCCTGGTCCAAGGTGTATATCGGTACGTTTGAAAATCCAAGATCGTCCAACACGATGCGTTGGAACTTATTGTATTGACCGAACCGGCACGGCCCGGAGGCGGTAGCCATAAGGAATGCGCTCGCGTCAGGATCAAAATCAGGGCTTAATGCCTTCTTCACGATGTCACCCGTGGTAAGGATTGCGGGATAGCACTCCTTGCCCGAAGTAAACTTTCGACCAACATCCACCGTTTGCTTGTTTGCCATAGGAAGCGCCTCGGCCAATACGCCATGTGCCCTCATAGCAGAGGCAATCATCCTCCCGTGGTCGCACATGTACGGCACGTAAAGCTTGCGTTTCTTCGTTGCAGGTAGCGAGCGGAGCGTAACCTCAGTCCTTACTTGCTTACCATTATTTACCAGTTTTACGTTCTTAAGGCTGTCAATGAATGCCTCGCACCGGGTTATCGCCCCAACGTCGGAGCTATGTTCATCAATTTCTATCGTTAGGCAGGGTTTCCCCGCTAATTCTTTGATAAAAAACTTTGTTATAAACGAGTCGGGGCCGCAGCCGAAGTTGGTGATGTATAAGGGGAAAAGCCGCTTGTCTTTGGCAATAACTTTAGCCGCCGCAAGGAACTTCTGCCCCGTCTTCCAGTACATATTTGGGTAGTCGTGGGCAACCGACGCGATATCAAGTGTTAAAAAATCCAACGGTATGGTTAAGACCCCTAAATCCCGCAGTTTCTCAGGAAGACCCAGGTTCATGCCCGTATCGCATCCATTGTATGACCGGCTGATGAGGATAAAGGCCTTTTCGTTTTCACCCAGTTTTTCCAGCACCTCTTTTCCCCGCGCCTCCAGATTTCTGTTAAACGTTTCTAATGCCTCGTGCGCCGTTTTGATGGCAGCAGCAACTACCGCGCCGCTCTTCCCCATGCCTTTCGCCATAATGCGAAGCGTTTCGTTGACCGATTCCTCACCATATTCGAAGTGGATTACCGGCGACAACACCTCAAATTTCCTGTCCGTAAAGTCAATGGCCGAACGCACGAGATACGGTAGGCACTGCACGTAAGGACACGCATACGAGTGCGAGAGTTTTGCACTGACGTGCGACAGGCTAATAACGCTTGGCAGGAAGAGATAATCAATTTCCTTCTCAAGCATGTCAATGACGTGTCCATGCGCCACCTTTATGGGGAAGCAGGTTTCCGCAGTGATTACTTCCACGCCATCGTAGACAATGTCCTTGTTCGTATCGCTTGAGGTGACAACCTCAAACCCCAATTCGGTAAAAAAGGCCTTCCACATCGGATAAAAGTCGTGGAAGGTGGAAACCTGTGGAATGCCGACCTTCTTGCCCGTCGGATGATCGGGTTTGTTCTTCTTATAGGTGTTGAAGAGCCCGTCCTTCCGCTCCTTGAAAAGCCGGGGCAGGTGTCGTCCTTTTTTCAAGGTTCTTTCGTCGTCAAACTTACCACAGCGGCTCCCGTAATGGAGCGGGTTTTCCCCGTCAATCGTGACCTTCCTGATCTCGCAGATGTTTGAACAATCCTTGCAAACAAAGGAAGACAGGTCGTACCGTTTGTCCCGGAGATCGAACCCTTTGAACCGTGATTTGTCCCACGTCTTCTCCTCCATGGCGATAATGGCAGAACCGATGGCGCCCATAATATCGTGGTGGGGCGGGACGATGACTTTTTTGCCCGTCACCTTTTCAAAGGCGGCCTTCACGCCGCGATTGGCGGCCACGCCCCCCTGGAAGAATATCGTGTTCCCAATTTTCCGGTCTTCGACAACCCTGTTGATGAAGTTTAACACCACGGAATAACTCAGACCGGCAAGCAGGTCGTCTTTCGACGTCCCGCGCTGCTGATGGTGGTTAAGGTCTGATTCCATAAAGACGGTGCACCGTTCTCCCAGATGGGATGGGCAGCTCGACGAAAGCGCCCGATTGCTGAACTCGCCCTTGATGCTTACACAGAGTTTCTCCGCCTGTTCTTCCAGAAATGACCCCGTGCCGGCGGCGCATACCTTGTTCATGGCGAAATCCACAATGGCGCCGTTTTCCAGCCGGATAAACTTGGAGTCCTGCCCGCCGATTTCGAAAATGGTATCGACGTTTTTATCCACGTTTGCGGCGGCAGTGGCATGGGCGGTAATTTCATTCTTTGCAATATCGGCGCCGATGAAATCGCCCGTGAGGTAGCGCCCGGAGCCGGTCGTGCCAGCCCCACAGACGTTTACCTTGTTCGCAACCTCAAGACCCACTTCATAAAGCCCCTGTTTTACCGCCTCCAGCGGCCTTCCGGCCGTCATGAGATAGCGGCGTGACAGGATGTTTTTGTCCTTATCGATAACGACGATATTCGTACTGATGGAACCAACGTCAACCCCAACGTAAGCCTCCACCTTTTCGCCGTCCGCAATGGCATGAACGCCCTCAACGATAGGGTAATGTTCCGCCCGTAACGGCTCAAGGTTGGACGTCTTTGCGCCACGTTCCCGCAGATACTCTTCAACCTCTTTGAGTCCCCGAAAGGGCGTATTAAGTTCTTTGTCGATAATGGTAAACGCCGCGCCGAGCGCCCCCATTACCTTGAAATACTTGGGGATAATTAATTCTTCCGGCTTAAGTTCCAGGGTGTCCAAAAAGGCCTTTACCATACCAACGTTGGCGGCAACACCCCCCTGAAAAACGATGGGCTTGGTGAATTCCTTTCCCTTTCCGATGTTGCTTTTAAAATTCCTTGCCATCGCGTAGCAGAGACCCGCCACGATGTCGTACACCGGGGTGCCTTCCTGCTGAAGGTGGAT
The DNA here is from genome assembly GCA_964355695.1 of uncultured candidatus Brocadiaceae bacterium. Classification (GTDB taxonomy): domain Bacteria; phylum Planctomycetota; class Brocadiia; order Brocadiales; family Brocadiaceae; genus JACVXV01. The sequence continues at coordinate 1,139 of CAYHFB010000267.1, read as the reverse complement.
CATGTCCGTCTTTGCAAACACACTGCATCGCCCGGCGATACGCGGCGGATTTTTTGATTTCAGTGACAGCTCCCCAAACTCATTTTCAATGGAGACCCCAAGCCGGGTGGCCTGCTGGTCTAAAAAGGACCCCGTACCGGCGGCACACATCGTGTTCATGGAGAAATCGGCCACCTTTATTTGCTTTGTCGTCTCATCCTGCTCAATGAGCATCAGCTTTGAGTCCTCGCCGCCGATCTCAATAATGGTCCTGGCTTCCGGGTGTAGCGTCGTCGCCGCCTTGCTATGTGCGACAACCTCGTTAACAAAAGCAATATTCATCAATTCGGACACCATTTTTCCACCAGTACCCGTTATAGCGATACCGTCAATATCGTCAATATGGGTACGGTTAAACATCTCTTTTAAAACGAGAAGAAATATTTCCACCGTCTGGCCGTGCGTCCGAACATAGTGGTTCTCCAAAATCTCCTTATTTTCGTCAATGAGTACTGCTTTTACGCTCACCGAGCCGATATCCAGCCCGATATATTTTTTTAGTGACATAGTCTTATTCCTACTTTCCATAATCTAATGTATTATCCTGCAATATCTTCTTGAAACTCTTGTGTAAGTTTTTTATGCGCTACAAAGGAAAAAGGCCGTAAAGAAACTACACCCATTTCTTCACGCCGTCGGTGATAAAGTATTACAAAATGCTACCTCATTTTTGGGGTCTATGCAATAACGGCGTACCGTATTGACGCACACTATGATACAACCCAATCCCACATAAGGCCAGTAGATTCAAACTACCGTAGGTTTTCGAGTTCTGTGGTTATAGGTAAGGGAATATTGTATCAATTCTGTAAAACTCTATCAATACAAAAAAGAAACGGTAGCGCTGGCTTCCAGCCTGCTGTTTTTCATACATGCAGGCGGGACGCCTGCGCTACTTTTATAACCCAGTCCGGGTTTAAAACCCTGACTGGGTATCGGCATTTTGAGGGGTAGGGGAACTGTTACCCTGGAATCCATCCGTAAACGTTGAAAAGAAGAGAGGCATTTGGCTATAACATTACTACCCGGGTAAACAGAATGGCAACAGCAGTGAATGGTCATAACCGCGTACTCATTGTTGATGACGATATAGCGTTATG
>CAYHFB010000266.1:0-5785 GCA_964355695.1 uncultured candidatus Brocadiaceae bacterium | reverse complement strand
TAGCTCAGGGCTTCAGCCCTGATGGACTCCAGCATTACACAGCGCGTCGAAAGTTGCTCATAAAGCCTGCACTTGTGACGAGCGCAACATTCATCAAACCTGAAGGTTTGAGCTACAAGCAATCTAACGGATTACAGAGGGTAACGACATTGGGATCACTCATCGTCTCCCAGTTCAACCGTCCACACGGAAAGGCCACGGGAATCCAGGCCACCGACAGGTGCAGATGCGGTGGAATTACTGTTTTCCTCGTTGCAATGTCTGCAATCGTCGCAAACGGGTCACCTTCTTGTAATTCCTTTCCTTCAGTAATGCCACAGAGCGGGCTTGTGTGGCCATATACGGTGTAAAGGCGGTTCCCGTTGTCGTCGTAAATATCATGTGCGACATAGACGGATTTACCTAAAAAGTCGTCATGAATCCGGACTATTTCACCGTCATATATTACCGGAATCATTGTTTTTTCAGTAAGATGGTAATTTTGGCCTGACATGTCCCGGTAATAACAAACGTCCAAACCCTCATGAGGCCTACGTCTAACCCCACCATCGCCCCACCATAGGGCAAGGTCTTTAAACAGCATGCCCGTTTTAAATACCCAGTCCACAAACCCTTGTTTATCAAGCCCGTTAAGCCGTATCAGGGCGTCTTTAAAACACGATTTCCGGAAAGCGGCATCAGGGTTCATATCTATCAAATCACGTTACCATTTATGGCGTTCACGAAAGCATTGAGGTTTGCCTCTTTAAACGTAGGGCGTTACGTCTTTAACGCCCGTAGCAAATCTGCAAGGAGTTTTAGATGTTTTTTCTCTTCGCCCGCGAGAAAATCAAATGCCATTCGCCCTTCCTCGTTTTTCGTGTTTTTTGCCGCTTCGGTATAAAACAAGATGGCGTCTTTTTCAGCCTGAATGCCTATTCTCAGGGCATCAAGGTCTGTTTTAATTTCTGCGGTCAACCTTTTTACCTCATCTTTTTGCGTAAACACGCCCGTCTCGACCAGATGTCTTATGTACTCAGTTACCGTGTAGTCCTCGTAACCCTGTGCCGAATCCTGCGATGAGGTTAATTCTTCATAAGCCTTCTTGAAGTCGTCAAGGTGGTCTTCTTCTTCATCGGCAAGTATTGAAAATATCTCCTTTACCTTTGAGTCTTTTACACTCTTCGCAAGGGATGAGTAAAACGCCAGGCCTTCACCCTCCATATTTATCGCAATTTTTAAAACTTCCGCATCATTAAAATTTTCATATTTCATACGTAACAGTTCTCCTTATATTTTACGGATACAATCACATCAACAACGTTAAATCAAGCCTTCGACGACTGATTTGTATTTGCACACAAGGACACGGGCACCGTGTCCCTACATTGAAATTCCTGTACGTTATATTATGCCTACGGCGACTTTGGTATGGTGAATATACGCCAGGCGGGGGATAAACACCCGCACTGCCATTTTAAATAAAAAGCAGGCTGGAAGCCTGCGCTACTTTATTGCTTTTGACTGAAATTCTCCCATTTTACAACCCGTGTGTCTTCCAGGTTGTAAATATTCATCGCCGTTAGCGGTGGAAAGTAGATATTAATGGTAATCAGCCCCTCACGATTCACATTCGAAACACGATGGATAGTGCTAACATCCACGGTAGTTATTTCTTTTATGGCGGCCTTACGGGTACTAATTGGGACAATCAGGCCACCGGGCTGCCTATCAAAAAGTTCCTCCGTCATAGTGCCACGGTGGACAACCGTAGCGCCAATAGCGCCGCCGTGATCGTGTATGGGGGTAACCTGCCCTGTTTTCAGACACAAAACCGTTATCTCACATCTACGGCTACCATAGACGTTATGCCGTGCATACCCCTTATCGGAAAACATTACGTATTCATCTAAGGGGATTTCCAACACCTTTGAGTTTGCTATGACGTGTCTCAGTCCTTCAACTGAGGGATGCTCAGGCAAGGATTCAAGGCTGTCAATCAGCGACGCTAAGAGGACGTCCATTCTTTAAATATCCTTAAGAAAATTACCTATTGTACAGAAAAGCCTCCGTCAACAAATAGCACCTGTCCTGTAATGTAATCCGATGCGCTTGCCGCCAGAAAAACAACGGCGCCGGAGAGGTCTGATGGTTGGCCGAGCCGTTTTAGCGGTATCTTTGAGAGTACGGCTTTTTTGACTTTTTCATCTTCCATCATGGACTTCGTCGTCTCCGTTTCCATCGAATAAGGCGCAATAGTATTCACGTTGATATTATACTTTGCCCATTCAACGGCCAACGCCCTCGTTAACTGTATCACCCCCCCCTTGCTCACACAGTACGTGGAAGAACCGCTGGCGCCAAAGACCCCTAAAGCGGAGCTGATGTTAATGATCTTGCCTTTTTGTTTTTCGATCATGCGCATTCCAACAATCTTAGAACAAAGGTACGTGCCGGTAAGGTTGATATTCATCATCTTTTTCCAGTCCTCAATCGTGGTCTCGATAAAAGGTCCGCCCTTGAAAGCCCCTACGTTATTCACCAGGATATCAATGGATTTATATTCACTCATTACCCGCTCAACCATCCCGACCACTTCCACTTCATTGGTGACGTCCACGACCAGCGGCAACGCGTTACCGCCATTGTCACGAATCTCTTTGGCCGTTTCCTCAACCTCGGACTGGGTACGGCTGACAACGGCAACGCTGGCGCCCGATTCAGCAAGCGCTATTGCCATCGATTTACCAAGCCCCTTTCCGGCGCCCGTAACCACCGCAACCTTGTCCCTCAAGCTAAATAATTCAACGCACATATTCACTCTCCCCAACCTTTTTTAACACGTATACATTCATCACACAAGATATGCAACAAGGCAGAACCTAAGAACAACGAAAAAAGCATGAAACCACAAATCACCTGGCGCGGCCTCTGGCCGCAACCAAATTCGAAATACGAATATCGAAATACGAAACCATTTTTCAAATGACAAAAAACTCAATGCTCAAAACTTTACGTAACCCTCAGCAAATAAATGCCTTACCGTTGTGCATTTTGAAAAACGAGCATAAAAAACAAGAAGTTGATGGATTGTAGTACCGATTACACAGGTTTGGATTAACAAAACACACTAAACTAAAGTCCATACGAATATGTCACCAAAGACCCGTGATGAGCCTTACCGCCCCATGCAAATCCCTATCGATTCGGCGGTTATTACCAGCCCATCCGCCGTTGGCACCACCCTTTGCCCTTTGGCGACGTCACGAAGTGGAACCGACTCAATCTTACTCCCCTTCAGGCAGACCATCTCCCCAAACCGCTTGTTGGCAATCAAATCGACCACCGCCACGCCAAACCGCGTAGATAGTATGCGGTCATAAGCATTCGGCGAGCCACCCCTTTGTATGTGGCCCAGGACGGTAACCCGCACCTCCTTTTGCGCATTGTCAGATATATAATTTCCCACCTTTTGCCCCATTCCACCAAGCCGCGCAGCCTGGCCGCCGGCCTCACAAGAAGCGACAATTGAAACGTCACCGTCAAATGGCCTGGCGCCTTCTGCAACAACAACGATGGACGACGTGCTTCCCCTGGCCCAACGGTTGTGAATCTTCCCACAGACCTTCTTCATGTCAAAGGGAATTTCAGGAATGAGGATCACGTCGGCGCCGCCTGCAATTCCACTTTCCAGGGCTATCCATCCCACGTTTCGCCCCATAACTTCCATCACCATCACCCTGTGATGGCTTTCCGCCGTCGTATGGAGCTTGTCCAAGGCGTATGTGGCCGTTTCCACGGCGGTGCTAAACCCGAAGGTGACATCCGTTGCGACGATGTCATTGTCTATGGTTTTGGGGACGCCAACGACAGGACATCCGAGTTTGTGCAGTTCGTGTGCAATGTTGAGGGTGCCGTCTCCTCCAATTACAACAAGGGCATCAAGGCCGAGTGAATTCATTCTCTTGATAACGTCCTGGGTGACGTCCTTTACCTCGGATTTGCCGCCTTGTGTCACTTTATATTCAAACAGGTTCGCCCTAAGGCTTGTGCCCAAAAGCGTTCCACCGAGAGGTAATATTCCCCGGACACTTTTGGTCGTCAACTCACGCATTTTATCAGGAAGGACAAGACCGTCAAACCCATCCTCAAACCCAATTACTTCGCAATGGTATTTTTCAGCAGCAGATTTTACCACCGCACGAATAACGGCATTCAATCCTGGACAATCGCCGCCGCCAGTCAGCACACCAATTTTTTTCATACACTAACTCCCATTGATAACATTCCTCTCTAGCACAAAACAGCACCCACCTGATTATTTCTAAAACGCACAGAAACGACAATCCAAAACACCGCACTATGAGAACCATGGAAAATTATACTATCAACCGGGGACGGTTGACCGACTCGTTAGGATTTCTTTTTTGTCGCTAATTTTCGCACATACCTGGCTAAGGCCTGTATTTCCTCCGGCTTCAGCTTCTCATTCCATCGTGGCATCTTGTTTTTACCATTGGTGATGGAATTCAGCATCTCATCGTCATTTTTCTTTGCCTGCCAATCAGCATCGGTAAGATTTGGGCTTTTTAGTTCGTGTCCCCTCTTAGTACCCTTTCCGTCCTCACCATGACAGGTTGCGCAGTGATAGACAAATAGTTTTTTTGCATTAACGCCTTCCTCCTGAGCATGGCTTACCGGAACACCGGAACACAACAAAGCCATCAAAAGTATCGGCGTGCCACAAAATACGGCAGTAATTGAACGACGCATAAAACATCCCTCCAATTTTCGTGTTCACGAGAGGGACACGGGGCGACGTGTCCCCGCAGCAACACATTCCCAAACTCCAGCTTGGGAATGTGTTTGTACCAGAAGCTCCAACTTCATTTATTTATGAAGATTTCGTTTTTTGACTCAAAGCAGCAGGCAGGACAGGCATCCCCGCTTGTCATGGTAATGTCATGCAAGAACGCCCGACCTACCTTTATATTACATTCCCGCTCCCAAGCAGAAGCTCGAAAGCAAGGAGAAATCCACCCTGTCCACTACCGGCGGGGAACAGTGATATTCCCTATTTCAGATAGCTTTCACAACCACAACCGCTACCGGATATAACCCCCACGTGCTATTTCTTCCCAAAACTCCTTACAACCGGTACCAGTGAGCTAATTTCCTCTTTACTTAATTTGGCCTTAAACGGCATCATCTTCTCCGGTGTTCCATCTTCGATCTGCTTAATGATCTTCTCATCGGTTACTGTTGACAGCCATTTAGTATCGGTGAGATCACGCGCTTCCAGCGCTGCGCCAAGTTCTGTTGGCTTTCCATTTTCGCCATGGCATGCCTTGCAGTGGGTTGCATACACCTTAACAGCATCGCCCGCCTGAGAAACAGTAACCCCGGAAACACAAAACCCCGCGCATAAAACGGCCGCAGCCGACACTACCGAAAAAATCCCTCTCTTAACCATAAACTTTCCTCCTTAAATTAGGCCTTACGGCAACTGATTTGTATTCACACACAAGGACACGGACACCGTGTCCCTACAACAGCTTTGAATTTCCTGTACATTTTATTATGTCGCCTACGGCGACCGTATTTGTAGCGCAAGCGTCCCGCCTGCATTTAAAAAACAGCAGGCGGGACGCCTGCGCTACAAACGACAAATTAGGCCTTACGGCGACTTATTGGTGTTCACACGTAACAAGGACACGGGCACCGTGTCCCTACATTGAAATTCCCGTGCATCAAGGACACGGGCACCGTGTCCCTACATTGAAATTCCCGTGCATCAAGGACACGG
>CAYHFB010000265.1:0-5823 GCA_964355695.1 uncultured candidatus Brocadiaceae bacterium | reverse complement strand
CTTATTCACGGGTGGTTTAAGGTAATCACAGATTTCTTAACTTAACACGTATGCCGGAGGGGCGGCCTGTTTGTAGCAACCTATTGGTGAAATCAAATCATGCTTGAAAAAATAGTGGACTGGTTCAGAGACGTGGACGTCTGGATTATAGGCAAATCCCTGGGCGAAATATTTCTTATCTATATGGTTGTATACATCGTGCTAAGAATCATGCAGGGACCCCGCGGAACCACCGTTTTGAGGGGTTTGGCGTTCATCATCGTCATGATATCGGTGGTAATTCTCTTCTTTGTAAGAAAATTGCAACTCCTTACCATTGACTGGCTGGTTTCTGAATTTGTGCCGGTATTTATCATACCGATCATCATCCTCTTTCAACCCGAATTCAGGCGCGCCTTGCTGCGGCTTGGACAAAACCCCGTCTTTAACATATTCTTAAAGCCTGAATATCACGTGATAGACGAGATTGTAAAGGCCGTTGAGAATCTGTCAGGCAGCAAAATCGGCGCAATAATCGCCATTGAGCGGGAAGTCGGCTTGGACAACTTTATTGAAACGGGAACAAAAATAGACGGAACGGTCTCCAGCGAACTCTTGTGCACCATTTTTTGGTCCGGCACCCCATTACATGACGGCGCCGTTATTATTCAGGAGCAAAAACTAAGCGCCGCCGGATGCCTGCTTCCCCTTACGGAAAGCACCGAGATTTCCAAAAACCTGGGAACCCGCCACAGGGCAGCCGTCGGCCTCACCGAGGAGACGGACGCAGTTACCATTGTTGTGTCGGAAGAGACCGGTACGATTTCAACCGGGATCAAAGGGGTGCTCACCCGGGGAATCGACGCAAAAGAGTTAAGAAAAATTCTTCACGAACTATACCGGGAAGTCCCTATCGCCGCAAGGAGTAAACAAGCGTGATCAAGGAGATATTCACGGGAAACATTCTCACCAAACTCATGGCGTTTGTCATGGCCATCGCCCTCTGGTTATATGCAATTAACCGCCACACAGGAGACGTAAGGGAAATGGTCAGTCTGAGCATTTCCGTTCCAGAAGGCATAACCATACAGGATCAGAGCGCAAAGGAAGTGGCATTGCACCTGCGCGGACCGCAACACATCATCGACAACCTGTCGGCAATGATAAAGGCTAATAAGATTCTTGCAAAATATACCATACCCGAATCCCCACAAGGCATTGAAGACAGGGAAAAGCAAACGATCCCCATTACGAGACAACTGTTGAATTTGCCGAAGGACGTTAAATTGATCTCCATTTCTCCTGACAAGGTGGACATATTATTAAGCAAATTGCAGAAAAAACGGTTAATGGTTAATATACAAAGAAAGGGGGAACCGTTCATTGGGCACGCAATTACCAATGAATTTGTGTTTCCCAAGGAAGTGGAGGTTACCGGGCCGCTGAATGCCTTAAAAGAGGTAGTGTCTATTAATACGACGCCCATTGACGTCAGCGGTATTACCATGGAACAAAACCGTACGTTTCCCTGGAAAATAGGCATTGACCAAAAGGTGATGGTGAAACGGGGCGATAAGAACGTTTCCATTCCCGTCGAATGCGCTGAGGAAGTGCGTGTATGGCTGCAAATAGCGGAACAGCCGGATACACGGGTGTTTGAAAAGATAAAGATCAAAATAATGAGGCACGCAGACTACCCTTATGAAGCCAAACTGCAAGACGAGTATGCCACGATAAAGGTAAAGGGCACGAAGCCGATTCTGGATAAACTGACGGTGGATGATATCGTTCTTTATGTTGATGTAACTTTATTAAAACCACCAGGACCTTATAAACAAGCAATAAAGTGTGTCTTCCCTAAAAACGTAGAATTTGCCGACAAGATACCGGAGGCACACGTAGATATTAAGGAAAAGACACGTTCAATGGAGGTGAAATGATGAAATTAGGAGTAAATATTGACCACGTAGCAACCGTCCGGCAGGCACGTAAGACCTTTGAGCCTGACCCGGTAACGGCCGCCGCGTTTGCAACACTCGGCGGCGCCGATATCATTACCGTTCACTTACGGGAAGACCGCAGGCACATACAAGACCGTGATGTACAACTATTAAAAGAAACCGTGTTTACCAAACTGAATCTGGAAATGTCCATAGCGCCTGAAATCGTTGACATTGCGCTCAAAATAAGGCCGGAACAGGTCACCCTGGTACCTGAAAAAAGACACGAGGTAACCACCGAGGGCGGCCTGGACGTTGTTTCTCAGAAAAAGACATTGTTGGAAACGGTAAAAAGATTTACGGATAGCGGCATAACGGTGAGCCTCTTTATCGACCCGGAAGAAGGCCAGATCGCCGCCGCAAAAGACGTGCGCGCGCAATGCGTTGAACTTCACACGGGAAATTACGCAAACGCAAGAGAAGACAGTGCCCGGTACCGTATGATAGAGAAACTGCAATCAGGGCTGAAGGTAGCCGTAAAATCAGGTTTGCGGGTAAACGCGGGACACGGAATAACCTATCACAACGTGGGATTGCTTGTGGAATCCCTCAACATCGAAGAACTACACATCGGCCACAGCATCGTATCCCGTTCAATCTTTGTAGGAATGCAAAAGGCCGTTTCAGAGATGAAGGAACTGATTTTCAGGCATTCTTTGGTTAAGAGGCTTTAAGTGAGGGTTTATAAGTAGGGCAAGGCTTCAGCCTTGCCCCCGGAACTTTAGACTTAACAAAATTCCGGGATAAGGTAATTTGCTTTTTAATCCGACAGGTATTTTTCTACAAGGAGATCATGATGACACCCCAAACGCCGCCTTCCCCTGGCGATACTTGCTTTCTTGATAAATCCGGTTGGCGTACCCTTCTGCGTGATATTCATGCAGGCCAGGTACTACCGGTCATTGGCCCGGAATTGGTAACGATTCCCCTGCCGGATGGGCGGCAGACGCCCCTTTACCGGTATCTTGCCGGTGCACTTGCCGGACGTCTGGGGATTACCCTGCCGCCCGATTCGGAGCCTACGCTCAATGCCGTTGCCTGTGCCTGGCTGCTTTCCGGCAATCCCAGCAAAAAGATGTATGACGAACTGCGCGAACTGGTCGATGACCTCAAGGCGCCGCCATCCCAGGCGCTATTGGATTTGGCCTCCATCAACGATTTTGGCCTGTATATTTCATCCACCTTCGATCCCCTCCTCTCCCAGGCGCTCAAGCAGATGCGTCCGGGTTTTCTGCCGGAGCGCAGCAGCAACTTTTTTCACCCCAGCAAGCCGTGCGATCTGCCCCAGCCGTTGCCAAAGCCGTTCCTCTACCACATCCTGGGCACCCACGACACCTATCCCGACTTTGTCGTGTGGGAGGAGGACTACATCGAGTACGTGTGCGGGTTACTCCTCGCCAAGGATAATCTGAAAGTCCTCTTCGAGCAACTGCGCAATCTCGACCTGCTTCTCATCGGAACGCCTTTTAATAACTGGATTGTACAGCTCTTCCTGCGCGTGGCCAAAGACAAACGCTTTTCCGTGCGGCGCGATCAGGGACGGCAGGATTACGTGGCCGATGAACCTTCCGGCATCTCCCCGCCCACCATCTTCTTCTATGAAAAACAGGTCGGTTCCACCCGCATTATTCCCGGCGACCCGGGCGCCTTTGCGCGCGAGCTTGCCCGCCAATGGCGCGAGCGTTATGCGGGCGCACAGGGTGATATCTTCCAGTGCATGGGCGATGATATGCCGCATGGTTCGGTATTCATAAGCTATTCGCGGGACGACCTCGCCGCCGCAACCGAGCTTGCCCGCGGCCTGATGGCCGCACAGGTGCCGGTGTGGATGGACAAGGGGCGCCTCTCCGTTGGTGAGAATTACGAACGAAGCCTCGAACACGCCGTCAAGAATGAAGCAATCTTCTTTATTTCCCTCATATCAAAGGCCACCGAGTCAAATCCAGATCGCTACGTCCACACGGAACGCGCCTGGGCGGCACAGAAGCACGTGGACGGTTATGTTTATTACATCCCCGTCCTTCTCGAAGAGTTGCCGAAGGTTGGATTGGAACTTGACAAATTTACCAACATCCACCGCGAGTGCCTGCCTGGCGGCAGGGTAACACCCGCCTTTGCTCAACGTATGCAGCGTCTGGTGGAATCATATCGCACTTCCGGCAGACCGAGAGGTTAGAAAGGGGACAAAATCATGACTACAATAATCAACAAAATACAGACTACCCGTTCGGTTGTTGACGCCGAACACCCCTGGCTGGGTCTTGAAGCCTATACCGAGGAGACGCAGGCGTACTTCTTTGGGCGCGACGCCGAAATCAGCGAGATGTTCACCCGCGTCAGAGATAATACGCTCACCATCCTTTTCGGCCAATCCGGCCTCGGCAAAACCTCATTACTCGGCGCCGGACTTGTGCCCAAGCTCAGGGTGGAACGTTTTCGTCCTGTCCTTTTGCGTCTCGATTTCTCCGAAGGTTTTCCTTCACTGTTGGCGCAAACCAGAACCGCGCTTTGCAGCGTACTGGGTGCCGATACCCAGTCCCCGGCCTCCAGCCTCTGGGAAATCCTTCACCGTGTGTCGTCAAGCCAGGACGGCCTCCGCGCGCATCCGCCCGTTATTATCTTCGATCAATTCGAGGAAATGTTTACCAAAAGCGAAACACGCCCCGGCGAAGTGGCCGAATGGTTCACCCAGATTTCCGACCTCGTGGAAAACCGCCCGCCCGCCGCTTTGCAGGAACAATTCCGAAGCGACCGGCAACTATCCCGCCAGTTTGACCTGGCGCCCACGCCCGCCCGGATCGTTATCACGCTACGCGAGGACTACCTTTCGCACCTGGAACGTTGGAAGCCCGTGTTGCCTTCGCTCATGCGCAATCGCATGCCACTCCACCTCCTAACCGGGCCGCAAGCCCTTGAAGCAGCGGTAAATCCCGGCAGGCGGGGGACAACGCCCATAGTATCCAAGCCGGTTGGCGAGCAAATCGTGCGCAAGGTCGCCCGGCGGCCGGACACATGCCCCCTGGAGGAGATAGAGGCCGTTCCTCCGTTTCTTAGCTTGCTCTGTGAACAGCTCAACGCCGCGCGCCTCAAGGCCAGGCCCCCAGCAGGGCAGATAACAACCGAATTGGTGAAAACCCTTGGTGATGATATCCTTGATGTTTATTATGAGGAAAGCTTCCACGGGCAACCGGCGGCATTGCGTTACTTTGTGGAAGACCGGCTCGTTAGCGGCGGCGGGCACCGCAATTCCGTCACCCACGAAGACGCCTTACGTGACCTAAGCACAGACGGCGTAGCCAAGCCTGAAGAGGCCATTGAATCACTAATAACCCATCGCCTGCTGACTGTTGAGGAACGAGGCGGCATCCCGCGCCTGGAATTGACCCACGACATCCTTGCGCCCCTGGTGGTTCGTTCCCGGACGGCGCGACGGGAGCAGGAAGCCCGGCTTGAAACCCGGCGACAGAGACGACGCCAGGTAAAAACCATTGCCGTTATGGTTGCCGTGTCGCTGGTCTTTGCCGGACTGGCGCTGTTCGGAGGGATATCCTATCAGCGCGCCGAGAAGGCAAAACTCAAGGCACAGCAAACCCTCAGCCGTTCTGATTTTCTCCAGGGGGCTACCCTGATGGAACAAGACAAGGCTGGCGAGGGCATGGCTTATTTGGCACGGGCCATTCGCACGGACAGCAACAACGTAAGTGCGGTTGCACGGCTTTACTCGGCCATCGTATATCGGCATTTCTGCCGTCCGGTTTTCGAGCTGATGAAGCATGAGGGTGGTGTGAACTCAGCCCAATTCAGTCCGGACGGTCGTTGGGTGGTCACGTCATCGGGGGACAAT
>CAYHFB010000264.1:0-5831 GCA_964355695.1 uncultured candidatus Brocadiaceae bacterium | reverse complement strand
GCCCCAGCTCTTTATCCACTCCACCTACGTTATTGAGCGACACGCTCAGGTCGCGTAGCGTTTGCGGCGTGTCTCCTACGGCCTCGCGCAAGCGGCGGCTTAGTTGCAAACCGTCCGTATATGCCGCACGCGCTTCTTCCAGACGACCCTGACCGGAATCCACCTCCCCGGCATAATTGAGCGCGATGCTGTAGCGGCGCATCGCGTTGGGTTCTGTTGTTTCTTCACTGCCGCCCCGCAATATGTCCAGTGCCTGCCCGGTGATTTTCCGCGCAGCGACGTAATCCACGCGCCCCAGCGCCGCCTCAATAGCGGCGAAAGCGGCTTCCGGCGCCAGCCGCTGCTTGTCTTGCGTGGCTTCCCACAAACGTTGCCATTCAATTTCCGCCGCAGTTATTTCACGGCTGGATGCAAGGGTGGGGGGCGCGTAGCCCTCCTCTACTCTTGGTTCCCGCGGAACCACTGCGGGCGAGGGCAAATCGGCGGTGAAAGAGCGCACGCTCCACAGATCGGGCGCCATGCTGGAAACGTCCATGCGCAATTCCGCAGGCAAGATCAACACCAGCGGGCAAGCCACGTCGCGCTCCAGCAGAAAACGCCTCTCGTTGAGCCTCGACAGCACTTGCCACACGGCGCGACGCTGTTCCTTACGCTGCTCTTCCGTACCCACGTCGCGCCACATTTCCAGCCACAACGGGGGGCGCTTACCGCTTAGAGGGCGGGTGGTCAGCACGGAGATAAGCGTGGATTCTAACTGCTCCGGCCCCCCCAATACGAATTTGCGCAAGGGCAGGGTATTGATGCTGAGCATTTCTTGCAGGCGCTTGCACAGCGCATCGACGGGCGCGGGATGGCGCGTGAACAGGACGGCCAGCGCGAAGCCTTCCGTCAATTCTAAATAGGGACGCAGCTTGCGCCAGATGGTATCAAGTGAGGTTTGGTAGTCGGCTTCAGACATTGTCGGAAACCGTGGAGCGTAACAGCGGGTGGACGTCGAACCAGTCATCGCCGTTGCGATAGTTGAGGATGTATTTGTTTTCCGTCAAACGGGCGAAGTCCGGCAGTTTGTCCAGATTTTCCAGCTCGCGTTTGTGGCTCTTCTGAACCTTTCTCAGCCAGTCCCTGTCGTCGTGCGCCAGCGGCATGTCGTTGCGCAAGTCGCTCTCCGCCCCCGCAATCACCTTATCGGGCAAGGGTAGCGGTTGATAAAGGGCTTGCGAAACACACAGCTTTACCAGGCGGAAGAAATCGCGCAGGTCGCCGCCCGAATTCGCCGCCAGGCGGAATAGTTGCTCTCGGGTAAGAAACTCCTCCCACTCGGAAAAACGCCCGCCGACAATTTTCAGCATCGCGGTGAGACCGGCTTCCGACTGGACAGGCGTCGCGCCATCCCGCGGGCAACCCTCGTAGACGTGAACACTGGGCAGCATGTAAATCTTGCCGCCGGAATAGAGCGTGGCCAGATTTCCCGCCAAGGCCGAGAGATAGGGCGGCACGGTGCAAACCAGATGCAGGGACTGAAAGCGCAACTTATCCGCATGACCGGAAAACAGCGTCTCCGCACTCTTGAATATCTCGGTGATGTCTTTACTGCTGCCCACTCCGCGCAATTGTTCGACCGAATCCACAATCAGCACGATTTTCTTGCCCGGGGAAGTCTTTGAACGCACCAAGCCAACGGCTTCAGTAGCAAATTCGCGCGCATCCTTCACCAGTTGCGCCACATGACCACGCATGCCTTCCTGCAATATTTTCTTGAATACCGGGTCCTGCTGCAACGTCATCTTGAGCTGTGCGCCCTTAACGGGAATCGTGAAGCCTTCTATTGTGACGTTAGACTGGAGAAAGTTTCCCACGCGATCAAAGAAGCCGATCTTACCGGGATTTTCACCAAAACGTTCTTCGATCTTTTCCGACAATCCGCCCAGAACGCTAATGAGAAAATCGGTTATTTCCACCGACATGGTGAGGTTCAGATACTCGGTCATGTTCACATAGAAAACCTCGCAATCAAACTGCCTCAACCGTTCGGCAAGGCGCATCAACTCGGTGGTCTTGCCGGCTCCCCTGTTGCCGGAAAACAAATAAGTGCCACCGCCTTCATCGAAGTCAATCTGGTCGGACAACTCTAGCGTCAAGTCCCTGTCCCTGCCGTGCAAACCGGGGACATACAAGCTTTCATCCGCGCCGTCTTTCACCAGCTTCTTTTGCCCGAACACGATGGGTTGCTGGGGGTTCAGCGCGTTGATGCACTTTTTCACCTTGGTGCGCAATACATTGTCATTTGCCATGGAACTCTCCCGATACATTCAATTCGTATTTCGTAGATGGCTTGCCGGATTACGCCACAAGCGGATGATGAAACTACAAGGCATTCCGCTATGTTGCCCAACAACGTCAACCATGTGGCTGGTTATAACCCGGCCTGCATTAATTTTTATTATCCCAGTTCTTCCCTGCGCAGCCTGATCACCTTGCCCACCACCACCGGCAGCATTTCCAGCAGGTAGACGTAGTTGATAGGAAATTGCTTTTCGCCATAAAGCGTCCAATATAGCAAAAACAAAGAAAATTGCAACCTTTTTAAGCAAAACAAGGAACCTTAGAAGGGAAATGGGAAGAAACGGCGTGGAATTATCGGAGAAATAGGTGGATTCTCATATAATGGGTAATGTGCAGCACTTTACCCATTTTCTGACAAAAAATGGCAAGACGGTACATCGGTTGTTACAGAAATGGATTCACGATGCGCAAGGAACCGCCAAATACCTGTCCATGCTGAAAGCCTTCGGAATACAGTGTGGTGCATCCCGCATCAAGTGCGGCAGCGACGATCAATGCATTGTAATAGGGCAACTGATTTTTTATCACCAATGCCACGGCTTGCTTGATGGTAGCGAATTCGTTTTGGACTACGCGGGAACATGCGGCCAGGTCGTCAACAACCGAATCAAGGCGGCTGTCATCCGGCATGTTCTTGTGGCGCAATACGGAAATGGTTTCGTTGAACACCTGATTGGAAACTGTTGGGTTTCCCGCCAGCAGGTCAAGGGCGCGAAATTTCTTGCGCATGTCGTTTCCATGTACGTAGATCACGACATTGCTGTCAATCGGCCACAACACATTCAAACTTTTTAATTGCGATAATGGTCTACCCACTTTTGCATATACTTACGAGGAGGCCGTTAATAATATCCCGCCTTATCTCTGCAATTATCAGGGGATGAAGATACACACCAAATTTCAGGATGAAGGCATCAGCAAACGAACCATATCACTTGAAGACCAGAAAAAGCTTATCTTCCGGCACCGTCGTCAACGCCCTCACCTTTCACTGCCAGAGCCTCTCGCAGATCAACGGCCCGCTAAAAGCCGGGCTCGTGCACCGGCTGTACCGTGACACAACGGGCGTTATGCTGACGATCAAAAGCGACGTCGTCCACGCGCACATCGCCATGCAGTTTGAAAAAAGGTACATCCACAAGGAATACCTTGCCGTTGTTGAAGGCGAATTCCCCCTTGATTCCGATGAAATAAATTTACCCATCGGGAGGCACAGAAAGGAACCGCAAAAAATGTCGGTAAGGCACGACATCGGCAAGGAGGCCGTAACAATATATGAAGTGCTGGAACGGTTTCGCGGTTACACCCTGGTAAAATTAAAACCAAAGACGGGTCGCACCCACCAGATACGCGTCCACATGAAGGCGATAGGGCACCCGATCGTAGCCGACTTCATGTACAGCAGCCAGGAAACCTGCTGCCTTTCCGACTTATTACAAAAAGAAAGAGAACAGGAAGAATTGCCCATAATCGATCGCCAGGCCCTGCACGCGCACCGGCTGGAATTCTTCCACCCCATCATGAAAAAGTCCCTGAAATTCCAGGCAGACCTGCCGGCAGACATGACCGCCCTCATAAACACCCTCAGAGAAGTAAGGCCGCAGAGAAGTTCCAATAATTAACCCGGTAGCGCTGTCATCCAGCCCGCCGTCTTTTTATCTCCCCACTGCGAAAAAACATCAGTAAAAATTCCCGTGCCTGCAAGCACGTATACCGCGTGAACGACACCGCTAAAATTCAATCAATCGCCCAACATTCGCCCTATTTTCCCCAAGACCATTTCAACCGCAAAAGTGCCCCATGGGGCACTTTGTGTCATGGGGCACTTATTCAGTATAAGTAAATATTTTCTTTGCCTTTTGCATGGTAAAATCCTGTTGAAATAATTATTTTCGCAATCATAATGATCTTTAATTATTGCATTTCCTCAAACGGTATTTCTAAACTAAGAGACGGTTTTGATGGGAAGAGTTGTATATGCTAACCATTGTAATGTCAGTATGATATGGACAATATTGTTTGTACAATAAACCGTCTTTGACAACAGCCTATCGCTGATTCAGATTTCGCTCGGACTACATCAACACACAATGGGAATGGAATATTTTTGTAAAATATAAGGATTTCTTGGGATTTGGCATTAAATGTGTGTGTGTTGTGCAAGATGCAATAATACCCCCAATTGTAGCAATGCCTGCTTCTTACAAGAACAGCGAAGGTTATATTGCCCCGTATGATATATTGTTCGGACGTAAAAGGGAAATCTTTACCGATCGAAATCAAGAATCATCTTCGGTATTAGAACGGCGTGCGGTTAAACGGAAAATTGCTGGATAGGAAGGACGTGAAGGAACAAAAACTTGTCGTTCAGTAAAACAGCAGTAGTATAGCGACTGGACGAAAACAATCCACTCTTTCACAACCAAACTATGACGTACCGGAGTTCCTCTTATGCCTTAAAATATCTTTTGGTCTGGGACAAAGTTCCAGTTTTCGCAACTTAGTTTTGATTTGACAATTCAAATTAAAGGAGACAGGTATTCCACATAATTTACTAACCCAAATTACAACTTCATTTACATTCTTAACAAATAATTTCAGGGGAGAACAATGAATTTAAGCAAACTCTTTACCTTTGCTTCACAAGACGCAAATAAGCTTTATGACTCAATAAATCCAACTAAAGCCGCCCTTCACAGCGCTTTCATTACGAAACTGGAAAGAAGTGAAAACATGGTCATCCAAATGATTGCGCAGATGCAGCAAAGGCCCGTCCCCGTTTTGCCAACCGAAGGCGGGCATTATGAGTTTGGGCTGATGCTCTACTGGTTGGATAATCCACCCGTGTTGCCACCTGAGTATAAAGACATTTTAATCGTGTGGAAAGCCATCGCTAAGATGGCCAGTATTCTTGGCGTTCGCACAAAAATTTCCACCGCCGATTATAATGCACTTTTAACGAAAGCAACCACAACGGGTGTTGCTGGTGCAGATGGCTCGCTCTATGGCATGGGTACTTATGAAGCATTTGATCCCCATTGGGTCATTGCTCCCATTTATTACTACCTTAATATTGAGTTTCCCAGTACTGTTCATGCATTTGGAACGAATCCGGCAAATATTACCATACCCGAAAGCAAGCAAACTGTTAGTTTCGCGATTATTGGCGATTGGGGTACCGGGGCTTACGGCAATAATTTTGGCGGTAAAGGCCCGGCGGTTGCGGTAAGCAATGCAGTACAGCAATTGTCGCCTGATTATCTCGTGCCTTTGGGAGATGTTTATTACGTGGGTTCTGATGTCCGCCATCCCAAGGATGAGGAAAAAAACAATTTACTGGGCCTTTGGCCTGAAAAGCTGCCTAAGGGAGGTAGTTTTACGCTGAACTCAAACCATGAGATGTATGGAGCTGCTCAGGGATTTTTTAGTGTCGCTTTAGCCGATCCGCGCTTTTCACACCAAAACAAAACCAGTTATTTTGCGCTTAA
>CAYHFB010000263.1:0-5838 GCA_964355695.1 uncultured candidatus Brocadiaceae bacterium | reverse complement strand
CCCGTGTCCCCACATACGAACTCATACAAACCGCTGAATGCCCCATTTACGTACAGGAATTCCAAATTCAGGGGAATAAGGAAAATCCATTATCGGGTGGATACGCTTCGCTTAATCCACCCGACACAGACACGTGTCTGCAACGGACGTTTACTGATCTTCTTTCGGGTAAAAACTTCTTACGCACACCTTGATCAGATCCACAATCTCTGCATCGGGTATCTTACCCTTATAGCCAGGCATCTTCTTTTTTCCATTCGCTACCGATATAATGAGCCTTGTATCCGAAACGTTATCCTGCCACGTGGCGTTGGTAAAATCAGGAATTTTAAAGATCATGTGACCCACCAGACCGGGCGACCCTCTTGCCTTGTGGCACTTTTGGCATTCCTTGTCATAGACTGCCCAGATGCCGCCTTTTTCGGATTGTGACTTCCGTGGGGGATTGCATCCCGTTTGAACTACCACGAAAAAAGCCGTTACAATTGCAACAACGAAACCAAACCTTTTCATCTCGACCTCCCTAATTCTTTTTATTCCAGGTACCGTTTGGGTGTTGAATCAACTCCCCGGGAGCCGCTTTGCTTGCGATCTGCTCCGCCCTTCGCTTGCCGACCACGTCAGCCGTTACGCCCTGCTTTGCTGCAATGGTTGCGTATACTTCTTTGCGGTCGTCGTTTTCGTCCTGTACGATATTTTGATTAGCAGGGGCACCTCTGAATTCCAAAAAGCCCTTGTTGTTTTCGCCTACAATGCCCTTTGCTTTTAGCTCTTTAATGGCAGGAAGCCGCGCTTGCATCCTCGCCGCAATGTCAGCCGCATAAGCGCTGCCGGCAAAGGCCACCATGGTAAAGATGAAAAAGAACGTCATCGCCTTGAGATATTTATTGGTAATCATATCCACCCTCTTCCTTGTTCAAGTAATTCGTTATGTAAAAATACGTACCGGCAGGCACCTTCACCTGCCGCCATATCACCATGGCACATTTCACGCGGGTTTCACGGCGTACAGGCAAACTACGGTTGCCCATCCCCGCTGGTGCCGCGCGCCGTTTATTTTGTCACGCTTGTGGGGGTATTTGTCCCCGTCACGCCATCACTCAACTTATCAAGATCGCCAAAGAAATTTTCCAGTTCCCTATCTATTTTAACGTTTACGTCTATGGTAATGTGAATCGGTTTTATCTCTATCGGTGCTATAGCAACGTCGCTCTTCGTATGGATACAACCCTGCAGTAACGGGTACAGGATTATTCCGTAAAGCACCTTACGCCATTGTGTCATTTATACACCTCCTTTATTTGAGCATCTGAATGATATCGTTAATATTCTTGCCGTAATACATCACTTTATTGAGTGGTAGCCGGAAATTTATGTCGAGGTTAACCGGATTCTGAATACCTCCCTTGCCGACAGCCTCTATCCTTGAAAAAGAACCTATATTTCGATCATACGCAAAGGGCAAGGCCGCCATCGGTTTCCCGTTGATACTCATCTGTAAGACCAGGTCTTCCTCTTTGGTTGACAACGTTATTTTCACCCAGTTGTAGCTAAAATCCTTCAACACCGCATTGGTGAAATCTATTTGAGAATATTGCGGGGTGTTTTGAGGAATGCCCAGGTTTTCTATGGCGCCAACCCCTTTCACATGAATTATACCGCCCTCGCCAGGGGCTGAAAAGAGAAAACCATTTCCGAAGCTGATATTTCCATTCTCATACGTCAACGGCAACCGCCCACTAACGGTTCCAATGCCTTCCGCCTGCGCAATGTCAAACTGATCCATCACGCCGGTAAGGCTCAGGCGGTCGCATAGGAGTATCACATTATAGACGCTCTTATCAAGCGAAAACCGCATTGACTGTGTATAAACGTATCCGTTGCACCACTTAAATTCGCTACCTTCAATGAAAACCGAACGTGGTGAATCTATCTGGTACTCAATAACGCCGTCATACACCGCCAACTTCCCGAAGGCCGCCTTTTTAAAAAGAAACTTCTGGCCTGGTGCGCTGCGCACGGAGAGCAGGTCAGGCAAGGAAAGGGAGATGTCGATTCCCTCCATGGCAACCCCGCTGCTCTTCATCTCCAGTGCGGCATCCCTTATCCCGGCGTTAAGAGAGCATTGCGTGGCCCCACTATCGTATAATAAATCACCTTCCAGTTCAAGTGTTCCCTCAAATGACGTCCCGGCCGCGGCAGCCACAAAATTGCCCATATCCGGAAGCGCAATCTTAAGCGGTGAAATGCCGAAGCTGAACCTCGACTTCATGCCATTTTCCGGCGAAACCCCGGACTCTCCTTTGACGGCAAGCGCCAAATCGGGCAATTTCAATTCTGACCCGTTCACCGATAAGACGGCGTTGGGCACCGTTGCCTCCACACTGGTAATAGCCGTAACGTCACCAGCAGGGTTACCGCTTAGCCGTGTATCGCCCTCGATAAGGATCGATGGTATTTTTATCGTTGTGCCGTTGCCGGTTACCACGAGGCCGGCAAATTGTATGGAGTGCTGGACGTCGCCTTGTATATTTTTACCGTTGCCGGAAATGGTAACGATGGGGGTTTTCAAGGCAACACCGTATCCGCTTAATCGCGCATTGCATTCCGTAGGCGTTGAAACCTCCGCGCCGGAAGGGGGCTTGTTCGAAAAGGAGAACGCCCATGCGCCTGTTTTGGAATACATTGCAGAAAACCTGCCCGTGCTGCGGAAGGTTGCCGGTATTGGTGAAAGGGATACATGCCCCTTGTCTATGTCGCATGAAGCAACCTCAACGTATCCGGCGCATTCAACACTGCTCAGCCCAAGGCTCAGGTCGCACTGCAGCGCAGGTATGAGTACGTGCGCGGGCGATACGCACGAAACGTTGAACGCACGCAGGCGGAAGTGCGTATCCTCGCCCGATATTTCAACGCGGATAGGGCAATCCCCTTTCTCCGTGTCGTGCAAACCGGCGATTGCTGTTTGATTGTACTGAATCTGCGCATCCCGCAATTCGCAAGCCATGGCAAACCTTGCTATCTTAAAAGGTTCCAGTTGGATTGCGACATCGCCCTTGATATCAGCCGCGCCCGATAGGAGCAGCCCCGGCAAATACGGTGCGATCTCGGTGAGCTTGTTAAGCTGAAACGCAGGAGAGCGGAAATTGAGCGACACCATCTTGTGGGACAAGGATATCTGTGCCAAAAGCGTTACCGCCTGCTCATGAGGATACAAGGTTAAGCAACACTCCAAACGATCCCACACCCCGTCCTTTGCCACCACGGAAAGGTTGAACGGCAGCCGGTAGACCTGTCCCTTAAAACCGCACGTCAACAGCGCGTTCTGAATCTCGAAACTCCCGATAGTAAAGGAAGATGGCGGCGAGCCTACAGGCGGATTTGCCGCTTGCACATCAGGCGTTTGTTTGGCAAGCAATCCCTGCCAATCAAGACCCGGAATCACGAAATTGCCGTCAACAATCTCGCCTGTTACTTCGAGTCCGCATATCGTAATACAGTCAATGCGCTTTTTGAGCAGGGACAAGGGGCTATAATCCAATTGCACGGAACCAATGGACACGGACGGCTTGTTCGCATTGCCGATGCTCAGCCCCCCCAAATCCACCCCGGTAATACCAATCCTGCGCACGTCGCACGCCACCGGGATGCCCGTTTTTTGAAACACCATCGGCAAAACCCTTGATTCAATCAATCCCGGCAGGGAAAAAACAAAAAAGACCATGCCTGACAAAACAAGGGAAGAAACCCCTACTATAGCCAACAAAACCAGTTTACGAATACGCATCTTAATACAAAATTCCCGGAATAAAAAAATAGACACGAATTTACACAAACAGACACAGACGAACTCGAAAGCTGAAATTCGAAATTTCTCTCGTTCCCAAGCGGGGCGCTTGAGAACGAGAGAAACCGGGAGTAGCGCAGGCTTCCAGCCTGCTTTTAAAAAACAGCAGGTGGGACGCCTGCGCTACCAAACTTCTAGTTCCCAGGCTGGAAGCCGGCGCTAAGGGATATCCTTATTAGAAACAAAAAGAATATCACGGTGTCCCACGGAGTCCCTTTCTAAAACAAACACCGGCATCTCAAGAGCGCTGGAAAGGGCTTTGAAGTCTTTTTCCTGAATAAAGAGGAATACCCGTTCCGGTGAGTGCAGGAATTGTTGCAGCTCGTCCAATCTCCGCATTACCTGGATGTGACTGTTGTTTGTGTAGAACAAATAGGGGTCGCCAAAGCAATTGAACATGGCAAGCGGATCACCCGGCCTCATCATGGCTACGGCCTTGTCGCAGATTTCCCTGGCCGATTTATACTGGTTCACCAGGGGGATAACCCATACCGTCCCGGCGGCAAAGGACGCCAGGATGACAAAGCTGAAGGTGTAGGTGAAAAAGATCGTCCTGGCCTGCTTCAATGCGCGCCACATGACCACGCCGCCCGCGATGAGTATTATCTCAAACGGTATGGTTGAAACGCAATACTCCGGGAAATGGTGATACACAGCGATAGGAAACATGATCGCCAGCACAAACGCCGCGCTGCACAGGACGTAACAGGGATAATCCCCCAACCTTTGTATCAGCTTCTTTTGCGCAGGATCTCTCAATTCATGGAGAAACCATGCGGTAAGCAGGGATGCTGCGGGATAAAGGGGCAGCACGTAGATGTCCCTCTTCCCCGACGTTATGGAGAAGAAGATGAAGATGACGGCAAACCAGATAGCCGGCAGCAGGAAATGCGTCCGCTTTTCCTTCCCCTTCCGCGAAAAGGCATAGGCTGCAACGCCCGGTATAAAAAGGCTCCAGGGCATAAAGTTGAGCGGGAATTGAATGAAGAAGTAGTAAAAGGGACGCTTATGCGCAAACGAGCTGGCAAACCGCCCGACGTTCTGCTTGAAAAGGATTTGATGGGTATACTCCTTACCGCCATAGATGACCGCCAGGCCGACCCAGCTAAATACGATGGCCAAAAATATTGCTGCGCCCATCCAGGGTTTGGCGGATTTCAAGGCACCCGCGTCACGCTTTACGATAAGATAGGTTAACACGGTACAAAAGGGCAGGATAAAACCGATTGGCCCCTTTGTAAGTACGCCCAGCGCCATACAGGCATAAAAGAGGAGGTAAAACCATCCTCTGTTTTTCTGCTCCGTGTACCCCCGGTAAAAGCACAGCAGCGCCATGGTGACGAAAAAGGTGAGTATGACGTCGAACGCCACACGATGCGCCATCCATAGGAATTTTGAACTGGTGGCAAGGATGAGCGCGGACGTCAGCGCGATACCGTTGTTTTGAAACAGCCGCCTGCCAAGAAAAAACACCGCCAGGCAGCAACCGATACCGGCAAGGGCAGAGGGTATCCGCGCCGTCAGGGGCGAAATCTCGCCCGGCAGCAGAGATGTCACGTTAACAAGCCAGAACAAGAGGGGCGGCTTATCGGGATAGGGGTCGCTGTTTAAATGGGGGACGATGAAGTTCCCGCTGTCCCGCATTTCTTTCGAAACCTGCGCGTAACGCGGCTCATCCGGCGCCCACAAGTCCCGGTTACCGATATTGAAAAAGAAGAGGAATCCCGTAAAGAGGATAATGAATCCGACCATCGTGCGGACGTTGTTGTTTGAAGAGGCTGCGTTCATGGGTATGATTTTTGGTGATTATCTAAGGGTTTATGAGATACGAATTACCTGGCGCGGCCTCTGGCCGCAACCAAATACGAAATACGAAATACGAATATCGAAATCCGAATGTCGAAATACGAAATACGAATGTCGAAATACGAAACAATTTCAAATGACAAAAAACTCAATGCCTTACGTAAACCTCATCTAATCAATGCCTT
>CAYHFB010000262.1:0-5838 GCA_964355695.1 uncultured candidatus Brocadiaceae bacterium | reverse complement strand
ATACATTTAGGTTGCGTTTGCCCGACTTTTCATTTCTTAACTTAACACGTATGGGGAGTACCCCCACACCCCCCGCTGTTTTGTTTCCCTGCCATACCATCGCGCGTTCTTACACCGCCTGGGATCAAGGCGTGGTGTGGCTTTCGTTTGCTTCGCACGAGCCACCCCACACCTTGACCCAGGCTCTTTGCCTGACACATCTCGCCACTGGTGTTTTCTGGCTTCCAGCCTGAACCATATTGGCTGACGCACCCGTTGGGCGAACCTTTAGGTTTGCCACTCCTATTCACTACATTCTCACCGGCGTACGCGCACGCATACACGCTCACGCGCCACGCAGGTACGCACCACACACACACCACGCACCCATACGCGCACCACGTACCACGCACCCCATCGGCAAGGCTAAAGCCTCGCCCTACGTCGCGAGTGGGTTCAGGTTACGAACTATGCAACCACCACCCATTTTTCAAAAAAAACCGCCCGCTTCGCGGGCAAAAAAAACACAACACCCGAAACCCGAAACCCGAAACCCGATACTTACTACCCGAAACCTCAAAATAAAAGAATCAAATGATGCAAAGAATCGAATAATCCAGATTGTCCTCAGCGCACGGCTCGCACATAGTTGCTGCAGAAACCATTGGTGAGGCAATAACCGTTGCTGAAATTGACAACCCAGGCGCTCGAAGCGCTATAGGGATCAGATGTCCAAATCCACCTTTGCGATTTATCAAATTTAGGGTCAATATACAAATCACCATTCATGTGTGTTGGTTCCATCAGCGACATAGCCTCTTCCAGCGTCGGCAAGCGCCAATCGCTATAACCGGCATATTTATCACGATTCAACTTGTTAATATATTCCTTTGCTGCCACAGGAGGCATGTGCTCTTTAGAACCCGATTGCTGCCACCTTAAGCCTGTGTTACTGTCGTAAACTACTTTACCCTCACTCTCTAATACGAAATCGTTCGAAAACCCTGAAGCTGATGTATTCGTGTAAACATCGAAAAAACCCTTTTCTTTGAGCATTGATTTTACCGCTTCATAATCAAGATATTCTTTTAACGGTTTCGAGCGAAGGGTTATCCGGGTACCAACATTTTTAGCAAGCTTCTCCTTGATTTGCTTTGCATCCGCCTCCTTGCTTTCGCAGCGCCTTATTCCCGCGACGGCATCGCTGTTCTCTGGTTCCAGCTCCAACGCCTTGCTATAGGCATCTTTCGCCTTTGCGTAATTACCCGTCTTCTCGCTCTCCCTTCCCTTCTTCACATAGTTTGACGCCTCATCCTTACGTGCCTTCTCCTCACCTATTCGTTTTGACTCCTTATCCAGTATCTCTTTGCATCGCTCAAAACCCGCTTTGGCTTCACGGTTCTCCGGTTCATCCTTCAGCGCCTTGCTGTACGCGAGCTTTGCTTCTATATATTCATTTCTCTTTTCGTATTCCTTCGCTTTAAACACCCAGTCTTCCGCCTTCTCATGCCGTTCCTCCGCCGATATTGGTGTCGGTGGCGGCGGTACGGGATTTGGTTTATCATACCACACCACCACCGCCACACCCACTATCACTGCCGCCACCCCCTGCAGCCCTATCAACAACCACTTCCGCGACGTCTGACTCATGGGCGGGCGCGGAATCGTCACCGTTATCCGCTCCCTCAACGCCCCCACCAACTCACCACAACTTTGAAACCGGCTATCAGGATTTTTCGCCAGCAACCTCATTACCACGCTGTTTAACCAGACCGGTATCTGGCTGTTTCTACTCCTCGGAGGCGCCGGCTCTTCACTGACTTGCTTCAATACCACCGTTGCCGGTTCCCCTATGAACGGCGGAGAACCCGTTAACATCTCGTACATCACTATCCCCAACGCGTACAAGTCGCTACGCGCGTCTCCAGAATGGCCGGCACAACGCTCCGGAGACATATAGCTTGGCGCTCCCATCAGTTGCGTCTTTGAGGTACCCGACTTGAAAAGTGAACGCGCTATTCCAAAATCCGACACATAGATATGTCCCTTCTTATCTATCAGGATATTGTCCGGCTTTATATCACGATGCACCACCCCCTGCCTATGCGCCTCCGATAGCGCTGCACACACGACGATTACTATTTCCAGCGCCTCATCTACTCCATACACCCCCTTTTCCCTTAGCTTTGCCTCCAGCGTTTCGCCCTCTATCAGCTCCATCGCGATGAAACAATTACCCTTGTCATCACTACCCACCTCGTACATGGTCACCACGTTCGGATGCTTTACCTTCGCCGATAGACGCGCTCCACGAAGAAACCTCTCCACCTCTTCACTTTTGCTGCGGTCATTTTCGCCACGGTCACTTTCGCTCATTACCTTCAGCGCTACGTCGCGCTCAAAGCCTCTGTCGTACGCCCGGTACACCGTTGCCATACCGCCCTTGCCTATTACCCCTTTAATTTGGTACTTCGATATGTACTCACCCGTCATTACCATATCCACACCTTCTCACTCCCTTCCTTTTTCATGCTACCTTTCCTACCAATATTTCGTTCCTACGGAACTGGTACTGTTTCTGTGTTTATTTCCTCGTTGTAGAACGAAGCGATTGCTTCGTTGCTTCGTCATGGGGCGAAGCAGCGCTTCGCCCTACTTCAAAATTATTACATTCACCTATCCTTCGTCATTCTACATTCCCTGTTCGATATTCGATATTCGCTTTGTTATGTTTTGTTTCTCGACTTTGGCGGGTTCAGGTTTGCAACCTGAACCACACGTTTTATACGGTTGATTGCGCCATCAACCACACAAAAACGCTATTATCCCCATGAATTACCGTTGTGAAACCTTTTTACCTGCTTGTCGAGGGCTTTGCGTTATTGTTTTATCAAACACGGGGTTCAGGTTGCAAACCTGAACCCGCTCGAACCTGAACCATGCATTTTATACGGTTGATTACGCCATCACCCACACAGAACGCTAGTATCCCAATGAATTACCGCTGTAAAACCTTTTTACCTGCTTGTCGAGGGCTTTGCGTTATCGTTTTATCAAACACGGGGTTCAGGTTACAAACCTGAACCCGCTCGCAATGCACCTTTATTCGTGTTCATTCGCGTTCATTCGTGGCTACCGGTGGTTTCGCCGCTGTCCTTCGTCATTCGATATTCCTTGTTCAATATTCGATATTCGCCTTGTTTTGTTGGGTTCGCTTCGCTCAACCCAACCTACAGGGAGCGCGCCAAATACCGTATACAAAATGCCTAAGATTTTTACGTGGGCAAGCGCCATCCAACCTGAAGGTTTGAGCTACACCGTCAGGCTTGCAGCCGGAACTCGATCACCGTATCACCCATCTTAATCTGGTCGCCGTTTTCCAGCCTTATGGTGTTTATGGGATTGCCGTTCAGGTACGTCTTGTTTGTCGCGCTGAGGTGGTGCAGGTGGAATCCGCCCTGCTGTGCCTTTATCTTCGCGTGAAGCCGCGATACCTGCCGATCGGAAATAACGACGTCACCGCTGGGTTCCCTGCCCAGTGACGTTTCAGCATGGCGCACCTGATAGCGCTTTCCGGCGTCATTGCCTTTGGTGATCGTGAGCGTCGCATTGCCGTACTCCTTTACGTCCAGAACGGGTCTATGCCTCGGCTTCGGTACTGGTTTTGGTTCGGGAGCCGGAACGGGCGGCGGTTTATCCTGCCCCTTCTTTCGCCCGGAATAGACGATCAACGCCATTACCACAAACCCCATAGCCAGCACGGCAATGACGGCAATAAGGATTATCTGGTTAAAGTTGCCGAACACGGCGCTGCCCGGCGTTTCCGGCTGCGCGGCCGCATCTTCCGCGGCGCGCCCCGAATCAGACCGGCCTGCAGTGGACGACTCGCCTGCCTGGGCTTTTCCCCGTTCTTTCGCGACCGGCTTTGAAGCGGAGTCTCCCGGCAGTGGCTGTAGCTGCACGCCCGCGTTGAGGATCATACCCTTTGCCGCGTTTATCGGCCGGGCAAAGTTTATCCCTTCAATACCCACGCCGGAAAGCTTTGCGTTGATTACCCCAATGGCCTTCCCCTGCTCGTCAATCAACGGCCCGCCGCTGTTGCCGGGATTCACGGTTGCGGAAATCTGGATGACCCCTTCGTCGCGGATGGACGTTATCTGCCCGGTAGCCAGGGTAATGTGTTTCATGCCCAGTTCGCCGGCGAGCGGGTACCCCATAACAAGTACCTTTTGCAATAATTTTACGTTTGCGGAATCGCCCAGTTCAATCACCGGGAGGTTGTGCGCGTTGATCTTCAGCAGGGCAACGTCATTATTCTTACTTGTTTGAATAACCTTCGCGGCATATTCGTTTGACACGTTACCGCTTTTGACAAGAATTTGTATCTTCTTTTCCCGGACGTTCAATGATATTTTACGCCCTTCCGGGTCGTCAGGTATCGGCACTTCATACACGTCGGGCACCACGTGGTCGCAGGTGATAATGTACCCGTCTTCGCTCACGATGAAGCCCGTGCCGGACGCCGGCGGCGCCTCAAGCGTCTCCACCCCGCCTTTCTTCGTGGGGACCTCAACAATAAAGTTCACCAGAATAGGCACAATCGCGGCCTCCAGCCTGTTTGCCAAAACGCTGAAGTCCGCAGCCTTCTCCTGGGAAAATACCCGGGACGCCGGGAATAACGGTGCAACCACAAAAAGCAATACCCACACAAACCTTTTCATTTCCACAACATTGTTCCTTTCTTCAAAAAATTTCCAAAGGCAAGGCTAAAGCCTCGCCCTACACCTTTCCTCTTATTCCCAAGCGCCAGCTTCGTAGGGCGAACCTTTAGGTTTGCCCCACGCCGTCTCGTGCCCAGGCTCCCGCTTGGGAACACGCTTGCACAAGAAGCTCCTGCTTCTCGTTGTCTGACCGGTTCCGTCTCGTTTCCACGTGTGAACACAAAAAACCAGATGAAAAGAGGTTATCGAACCGCAGAACAAGGAATGTCGAATGTCGAAGGAAAATACCTGTTTCATCATTCTGCATTCCTTGTTCGTTACTCAATATTCGCCTTGTTGCCGATCCGGCCGGTTCAGGCTTGTAGCCTGAACCGAAACGGTTAGCAACCCGCAACATCTTGAAACATTCAGGACTTTATCCTGCTCACCACGCGCCGTGCTAGCGCTAACCGTTGCGGTTCAATCTACAAGATTGAACCGGCTCGGACCGGTTCGGGAATACGAGGACGACTTGACGCCAACATGTTTATTCATCAACATTGTCCAGTTCCAACAAACAATCTTCCTTATTTGCAGATGAAAACGCCCAATATCCAGCACTTCTCACATACCCCTTTCTTACCGGGTTATGCTCTATATAATTTGCCTTTTCAATATAAAACTTTCTGCTCACGACCAATTTAGGCATGTTTGTTTTTTGCCAAAATTGATAGACACCCTCTTCTTCGAAGAGTTTCAGGATATTAGGCTCAGTCGCTACAATGTTTTTCTTTAATTCCTTGGACGTAAAGGTTTTAAAATCTCGCACAAAACCAATCACATCATCACTTTTTATCATGATATGGATATGGTTGAGCATAAACACCCAGTGGTAAATCTTTATGCCTTTTTTCTCCCGGCAGTATTTTAATGATTCCAACAAAATGTCCCACCGGTTGTGCCGGTCAAATAGATAGTACCAGCGATTAACGGTAAAAGTGAGGAAATATATCCCTTTATTCAGTTCCTTATTTATACGAACGGACGGCATTCCCCCCCCCATGATTTTCGTAATGTATATTTACCAATAGCCACCCGCCACTGGCAGGTTCAGGCTTGTAGCCTGAACCGAAACGTTTGGCATCCCAGCAACGCCTTG
>CAYHFB010000261.1:0-5839 GCA_964355695.1 uncultured candidatus Brocadiaceae bacterium | reverse complement strand
TTTAGAATAAAAAAGTTCATTTGGCACAGTCTGAGAGCGTGGGAACGAGTCGGAAGGCTATCCGGCAATCCAAAATCTGTGCAATCTGTGAAATCTGTGGTTTCTAAGTTTTTTTGTCGTTTTACCCTTTAGCCCGTAATGTATAAAATCTCGTAACTACTCAGGTGTTTAGACTGAAGGCTGAAGGTTAAAAGGCTTCGCCTGCCGGAAGTTTGTGTAATCACGATTTAGCCTTTAGCCTTCAGCCTATCTACCTGAGTAGTTACAAAATCTCTCAAAAAAAATACTATGATTTGTATACCCATCGTTGCAACCAACCTTGATGACGCCGTTAAAGACATGGCGGAGGCGTCACGCTTCGCTGATATCGTTGAACTGCGCATCGACTACATGAAGCAACCTGACCTGAAATGCCTGCTGGAAAGGCGCACAAAACCGGTGATCGTCACCAACAGGCCGGTTAGGGAGGGGGGGAAATTCGAGGGAAGCGAAGAAGACCGATTATCCCTTCTTAAGCTCGCCATCACATTACAAGCCGATTACGTGGACGTTGAGCATGATAGCATTCAAAGGCTGAGAGGCGATGCCGCGATTAACACCACGGGCAACAAAACCAAGCTCATCGTGTCGTATCACAACTTCCAGGAAACACCGGGCAACCTATCAGAAACGTATCAGAAACTAAGCAAAAGCGGCGCGGATATCATAAAAATTGTCACCTTTGCAAACACCATTATTGACAATATAACCATCTACCGGCTCCTTCAACAGGCAAAGACGCCGCTCATCTCGTTCTGTATGGGTGAATATGGCGCCATCAGCCGCATCTTATATAAAAAATTCGGTAGTTGTTTAACCTTTGCCTCGCTTCAAAAGGGAAAGGAGTCGGCCCCCGGCCAGGTCAATATCCATGAGCTTTTGAACGTCTATCGGGTCAAAAGCCAGGACAAGCAGACGGATGTTTACGGCTTGATCGGAAATCCCGTATCGCACAGCATTGGACCTTACATTCACAACGCGCTTTTCAAGGAACTTGGCCTTAATGCCGTTTATGTTTCTTTTAAGGTGGACAATGTTGGCGCATTTATAAAGGAATTTAAAGCCCTGGATATCAGGGGATATAGTGTGACCATCCCTCACAAGGAATCCGTGATCGGCTGCCTGGATGAGGCAGACCCCATGGTAAAGAAGATTGGGGCTGCAAATACCGTTGTAATCAAGAATGGACGGCTGATGGGCTACAATACCGACTGTGAAGCGGCTATGAAGACGCTGGAATGCGCCATTGAGGGCGCGTCTCGCGGCACAACCCCATCAAAACCGGCGGCAACCAACAGTGCTATTCTCAAAGGGAAAACGGCAACCATTCTCGGCGCAGGCGGGGCTGCACGCGCCATTGCCTTTGGACTTAAAAACCGCGGGGCAATAGTAACCATCTTAAACAGGAACCACGAACGGGCGCAGTCGCTCGCGGGCGAAGTTGGGTGCCTCTCTGGAAGGCCGGAAGATTTCCAGCCGGACCAGACGGACATCATCATCATCAACGCCACCCCCGTCGGTATGTATCCGGCAATCGACGCCACACCGATTGACAAGAATCAATTAAGACCGGGCATGACCGTCTTTGACACCATCTATAATCCTCTGGAAACACGGCTTTTGAGGGATGCGAGGGAGCAAGGGTGCACGGTGGTTGGCGGCCTGCCGATGTTTGCGCGCCAGGCAGCGGCGCAATTTCAGTTGTGGACGGGTCGGACGCCATCACTCGAATCAATTGAAAAAATTGCTGGTGAAAGACTGGCAAATACCCAATCCCGGAATGACAATCACCTTTCCACCAAAAAATCATGAATATTATCTTAATCGGATTTCGCGGCACCGGCAAAACGACCATAGGCAAGATACTCGCCAGGCAACTCGGCAAGGAATTCATTGATGCAGACATCTATTTGGAAAAAAAGGAAGGCATGTCCATCACGGACATCTTTGCAAAAGGCGGGGAACCCCTGTTTCGCGATATTGAGTCAAAGGTCATCGCGGAGCTGTCACTTCTCGACGGCAAGGTAATTGCCACAGGCGGCGGGGCGGTACTACGGGAGGAAAACGTCAAGCACCTGAAAAAGCGCGGAATTATCATCCTCCTTGACGCGGACGCCAACACCTTGTACAAGCGTATCCACCGGGACTCCCATACACGGCAAAGAAGGCCAAACCTGACGGCGAAAGGCGGGCTTGAGGAGGTACAGTTTCTTTTGGAGCAGAGAAGACCCATCTATGACAGAATAGCCGATTTCGTCATTAACACGGCACACGTCTCCGTCGCTAGCGTTGCGCAAAAAATACAGACACTACTCCATCATTATGTGAGGAGTTAGCTGGCCGTGGTTACCATGACGTCATTTACGGTACGTTGGCAGAGAGAACAGCTTGTATGGAAAAGGGTTGTGAGGTATGGCTTCCGGTTTGTAACCTGAACCCTCATTTTAAGAGCATTTTTTGTGTCACGTTTTCATTCCTCAGCCTTTTCAAGAATCCACACCGCGGTCCGGGCTTACCCAACGGGCGCGCAAACCACGCTTGCGCAACAACGTTTTTGGAATGGCAGCAATGATGGTGAGCATGTTCACCATCCAAAAACCGAATGGGTACCAAATGGTCCAGAAGTAGTAGCGCATGAGCTTTTGGTCGTAGCGGTGGTCAAGGAGCATGCTTATCATCATTTGCAATAAACAGGTGGTGCCGATAATCACACCACTGTACTCCGGCAGCATGGAGGTCATCATATCAACTGAAGTAGTTGCAACCGTTGATGACGGTACTGAGGTAGCGGTTGCTGTCAGTGCTTCCCAAATAATCCGGTAGATAAATTTTGTCAGATCAAAGCCGTAAGCGGCCAATACTACGGTAACTGAACATGCCCAGAGAATACTAATGATGTGTTCGAAAAACAACGGCCAGACCGAGATGGTGCGCCAATTCAGGAAAATACCCTTGTACTTGCCGACAATTTGCAGCCCGCCCATGGCCCAGCGAAGCCGCTGTTTCCACAACCCCTTCAGTGTTTCCGGCATCCGTATCCACGCCAATGCGTGTGGCTCAAAGATCACTTCCCATCGCCGCAACTGGAGTTTCCAGGTGATATCCATGTCTTCCGTCAACATGTTCGGACTCCAATAACCGACGTCCTGCAAGGCGCTCCTGCGAAAGGCCGTGATTACCCCGGAGGCGGTGAACAATTGCCGGTAAAAGACCTTCTGTGCGCGCTTGATGAGCCCCACAAGGGATGAAAATTCACCCACCTGCAGGCGACCAAGCAACGTTGATCGTGTGCGGATACGCGGATTACCCGTAATGGCGCCCACGAGCGGGTTCGATTCAAAATGTTTGATAAACCAGGGGATGGCGTCGTGGTCCAGTAACGCGTCGCTGTCGATGCCGATAATGTATTCACTACGCGCCAGATATGCCGCCGTATTAAGACCAACGGCCTTTCCCTGGTTTTTGGCATGATGGATTACCCGGAGCTTGCTATTGTTCCGCGCAAGTTCATCCAAAATTATGCCGGTGCGGTCGCTGCTGCCGTCGTTGACGGCGATAATCTCGTAGTCCGGATACCGCATTCCCATCAAATGGACGATTCCTTCCCGTACGTGTTCTTCCTCATTATAACAGGGGACGATGATGCTGACTGAGGGACAGGATGTGATGATGGGATAATTTGGCTTACGGAATTCGTACCGCAGATAGAATAACAACGCCCCCAGCATCCACAAATAGGCCATGAATAACGGATAATAGTAGGTAAATCCGAATACCAATTTGATGAGTTTTACCGCGTGGTAGCTTAATACTTCGATCATGGCTGTCTCCCTGGATTCATTTTCAGTGTTATGGCGGGTTTGATGACGGAGAGCGCCGGTTGATCCTGTGACGCCAGGTCGGGGTAATAACCGAAATTGCGAACGCCGTTTTGCTGCACCAAACGGAGTTGTGCCGCGAGGCGATTGCTATCGACGGGTTTCCCTGTCTCCCTGTCCGTACCGACAAGCAGGAACACCGTCTTCTTCAGCGTTTCCGGCGTTTGCGCCACTTTAGCTACCAGTGTTTTCAGCCAAAGCTCCGGGTCGTCTGCGTCCTCATCTGCGTCTTTGCCGGCGGGTATGGCTGCTAAGGTGACAAAATCATAGTGTTTGACTATTTCCGTAAATGATAGCGCCGTTCCCCTGGCGTCATTTGGCGCCAATACCAGGTCGGAGGAGACCATGCGTGCGGTAAGAGAGTCAGGCTGATAGAACTTAAAAACGGTTATAAGCTCATGGAGAAAACCAGTAAGATTGTCGGTGTCAAACTCGCCATGCCCCAGATTATCGTCAAGGAGAATGCCGCCGATCTGTGGAGGGGCATTTTTCGCCGCATCCTCATAAATTTCTTTGATGGCCTGGCGTGCGATTGGTGAGGCCGGAGACAGTCTAACCGTCGAGGTTCCTCCGTTACCTGAAGTTGATATAGGTGTGGCGGCTGTTGGCCAGGCTTCCAGATGGTCAGAAGGCAGGTCAAACGCCAATACCGGCAGCCAAGCATAGACGAATGGGACTGCTGCGCGGGTGCGCAGTTGAAAAGACGTCCGGTTAAACAAATCAGCGCGCATGGGTAGATGGCGATTGGGGAAATACGCCGCTTCGGCATTTCCGTCATGGTCTGCATCGGATACAATCCGGAGGTAAACGGTATCAATCTGGAGGCGGTAAATGCGCTCGATCAGATCGTCGAGGTTTTTTCCCTGCCGGACGGGGTCTGTGTCATAAATAGAATCGAGATCAACCGCAACAACACGGGTGAGCGGTTGTTCCTCACCGGCATACTGAGATTGTTGCCGCAGGTCATCCTTGAGTTCTCTGACCCTGTCGGGGAAATATCGCATAACGCGACGGATACGATAGAGCGGAACGTCCGGGGTGTTGGGGCCAGCTTCCAAGTTCATGGTAATCGGCATGCCTTCGGCCTCAGCCGCTTGAATGCAAACCATGTTGTAAGCGCCATAGGGCCACGTCATAACGCGCGGCCTTGTGCCGGTCTCTCGTTCAATTATGGCAGAATTTCGCGCCAGATCGGCCAGGATGCGTGCATAGTAATCGGCGTCACTTTCATACCGTTGCTCTTGTGCGTTGTAAATATGGGTAGTTGCGGCAGGGGGCATTGAACCTTGTGGATTACTCGTTATCCCTTTATGCAGGCTATAGGAGTGCGAGGCCACCTCTACTAAGCCGGATGCTACCATTTCCCGTACCTGCGGCCAGGTAACAATCTGCTCCCTCGGCACACGGCGATCTCCGCAAAATGTCTGGACGTCTTTCACGTCCTCCATAAACTCTCCCACCAGACTGAGGATTGCCGGGTAGTTATAGAGCTTCAGGAGTGGGAATACCCGTGTGTACATACTGCTGTACCCGTCGTCAAAGCTCAGCAGCAGGGCTTTATCCGGAAGCTTTGTGCCTCCGCTGCGTGCCGCCAGCACGGCGTCAAGGCTGACGACGTGATATCCGCTCTCTCTCAGCCACTCAAATTGCTGAATAAGATCATACGTATCCAGCGCAGACCGTTCCGGTTGCAATTCTATGGTGCTTCGCAAGTTGTCACGCACGTCGTGATAACAAAACACCCTGAAACTGAGGCCGTCGTCCGCGTACGGGTCTTCCGGCGTCTCCGTCTTGAGGTTGGCGAAGAAGGCTGGTTTGGAATAGCAGGATAAATTGATCGTGGCTACTGCAAACAGTAACACTACTAAGTAATATTTTAATTGTATAGGAATGTTCATTTGTAATGGTAAATTCTAGGAAAG
>CAYHFB010000260.1:4679-5880 GCA_964355695.1 uncultured candidatus Brocadiaceae bacterium | reverse complement strand
TACATTTAGGTTGCGTTTGCCCGACTTTTCATTTCTTAACTTAACACGTATGGGGGGATGCCCCCTGGAAGATAGTGGAAAAAAACAAGCCCCAAAGGGGCGACAGAGCATTTTGTATTCGTGATCAAAACGTAAAATAGGAATTTGAACGATGATATCGGTTGTTATTCCCGTATATAACGGTGAAAAAATATTAGCCAGGTGCCTCAACGCCCTTGAATCTCAAACCATTCCCAGGGATCACTATGAGATTATCGTGGTAAATGATGGCTCGAAAGACGGCACAAAGAAGGTTGCCGAAGGGTTTAACGTAACCCTCTTAACGCAGGAAAACCAGGGGCCTGCCGCGGCAAGGAATCATGGCGTGAAGGCGGCAAAAGGAGACGTGGTACTCTTTATCGACGCCGACTGCGCAGCCGTTCCCAACTGGATCGAAGAGATGTCGAAACCGTTCAGCGATCCCGCTATCATTGGCGTCAAGGGAACCTACAAAACCACGCAAAAATCCATCATTGCCCGCTTCGTGCAAATAGAGTATGAAGAAAAATACGAACGGATGAAAAAGTACACTTACATTGATTTTATTGACACCTACTCGGCGGGTTTCAGGAAAGACGTTTTTCTACAATACGGTGGGTACGACACCTCATTTCCCACCGCTACCGTTGAAGACCAGGAATTTTCCTTCCGGTTGTCGAAGGATGGCCACAAGATGTTGTTTATTCCCCAAGCCGTCGTCTACCATCTTCATCAGGCGACGTTGCGGGGCTACATGAGGCGTAAATACTGGATTGCGTACTGGAAGATACTGGTGTTAAAGCGCCATCCTGAGAAATTCATTAATGACACACACACACCACAGGTGCTAAAATTTCAGATACTCCTTACCTACGCGCTCATCCTCAGTTTACCCGGCGTCATATTCGCAAAACCATTGTGCATAGCCCCGTTATCAATACTCGCAGCGTTCCTTTTCACGACAGTCCCATTCGTTGCCTTTGCATGGAAACGGAACAAAAGCGTCGCCCTTGTCTCACCCGCCTTGTTCTCTATACGCTCAATCTGTTTTTGCATCGGCCTGATTGCCGGAATGGCTAAGGCTGTGCTTACCAGCGGCACTTTTTCGAAGTAGATAGGTATCATTCCCTGCTAAAGGCAAGGCTAAAGCCTTGCCCTACGTCTAATACCACCAAGCTGGTTT
>CAYHFB010000260.1:0-4579 GCA_964355695.1 uncultured candidatus Brocadiaceae bacterium | reverse complement strand
TTCTTTAAAACATCCTCATAAACCTGAAACGCCTTGTGTCCGAAGAGGACGAAACGTACAAGCTCGATATCCGGGTGTGTTTTTACATAGTTTATTACGGTTTGTAATGCGATAGCCGCTGCTTCGTTCAAGGGATAGCTATATGCGCCGGTGCTTATTGAAGGAAATGCCACGCTCTTGAGCTTGTGCTGAGAGGCAAGCTTGAGGCTGTTTTGGTATGCGTTGTTGAGGAGGGTTGGCTCTCCGTTCGTCCCATCGGTGTAAATAGGCCCAACGGTGTGGATTACGTATTTCGCCTTTAAATTTCCACCCGTTGTAATGCGCGCCTCTCCCGTTGGGCATCCGCCCAGCTTTTTGCACTCTGCCAGTATTTTTGGGCCTCCCACCCGGTGAATTGCCCCGTCTACCCCGCCGCCGCCAAGGAGGCTGGAGTTTGCCGCGTTGACGATTGCGTCCGTATCCTGCGTGGTAATATCGCCTTCAACAAGTTCCAGGATTGCTTTGTAGACATTGACCCTTATCATGCGTCACCTCATAATTTATAGTACTACCCGGTAAAAACTTCCTTATGAATATTTAATCCCAAAGGAATTTTTTCTTCTGCTTTTGCAACATATCCGGTATTGCCGATTTCGCTTTCATCCTAAATAACTTGTTTAGTGATAATTGTCAAGGGTAAAGTAAGCGGCCTTGATATTCTTCCTGATGTTTTTTGTTGCGTCTTCCTGTGAAAACCAAGCTCACTTTTTTAATGGCTTTGGCACTATACATCGGGGGAGCAATTGGTGTCGAACTTATCGGAGGCTGCTATTGTGAACTATACGGGGAAGTAAATTTGACGTACTGCATGATTATAATTGTCGAGGAATGTATCGAGATGGCGGGCGTTATTGTTTTCATCTGGGTGCAGTTAGTATATATCGCTGACAGTTACAAAGAATTGCAATTCCCGTTTGATGTATTTCGTGGGGATGTCATGTTGCCAATCCCTTCTCGTTCGGTGGATACGTCGTAATGCTGACGTATCCGGCCTTGATGATTTCCTGGAATGCCTGTGAATATGAACATCTCTTTTGCATAGAGGAGGAATGACGACGATTAAGAAGATAATCGTCATCACATCCTCCTTCTAACAATGATTGTGCCGTACGTATCAGTCTAGCCATTTTAAGCTTATTCTATGTTTGCACCGACAATAGCTGCCATCTGCATCATGTTGACCGTCTGGCCTGCTTTCAGCTTTGTAAGGTCGGTGACCTTGCCTGTTTTGCTTTTGGATTTTGTCTTTTTAAAGATTGGGAGCAATTTAGCATCAGCCACAATGTACTTGCCGGCGTTCTCAGGCTTTCCATTTTCAGTCTTTGTCTGTAGTTTATTCGCTTTAATATAATCCCATAGTTTTTTGGTGATCTCTGTCCTGGGAAGTTCTGTTTCTCCCAGAAACGTTGCCAACTCATTTTTCAACTTTACCGGTTTGCTCAATCCTTTTGCTTCTGCCATTTTTAATTCCTTTATAATTAGATTTAAAATATATCATGGGAACATATCTTCTACTCATTCTATTACTCACTAAATGGTACTAAAGATTCCCATATAAACTGATTATTACATTATTTTGTATTTTTATCAAACACGAATATCAATCTTTGCTTTTGAGATGGCGTCGTGAGTTACAGCGGTAACGTTGGCGATTTCTTCACGGGTTTCAACATTCCGCACCATGGTGCCAGAAGTTAAGTCCGCTCTTGTTCCTTGAAAATCCTTTTGAAGTTTGTTAAACTAGCGGTTTTGCGTCGCACCTGAGTTGCGCTTTGAATAAAAAAGTATTACAAAATACTAAGAAGACATCGAAAATAGAAACACCTTGAATGCCTTGATTATTCTAGCAAACGAAAGCAAAACAAAAAAGATAATAATTCATACAAAGTAAGAAAAAGTGCTGTTTACATAGTTACTTCATGCAGAATGCCTTGTGATAGCGCGACTTGTAAGTCGTGGTGCAATAATTGAACCCTCTACGGAAAGAATGAACGTCCATGCATAAAAAAACCAGACAATGTCAGTTGCAGCATAAGTATTTGTGCAGACCTCAAATAACCCCGCAGGTCTTGAAGAAAGGTATGAAAGTCACAGACCTTGTTAATGAATACAGCCGGGCGGGGGCGTTCAATGCGGGGCGGCTTGCCGAGGCCTGCAAGTTGTACTGCCACATGATTGACGAGGATGCCACCGTTGGCTTGACCCTTTCAGGCGCTATGACGCCCACCGGGATGGGCGGTATACTCATTACCCTGATCGAGCAGGGTTTTATCGACTTTATTGTCTCTACGGGCGCCAATCTTTACCATGACCTCCATTTCGCGCTTAATCTGCCCGTTCACCAGGGCGATTTCAGGGTGGATGACACGGAACTGTACGAGGCCGGGATTGAACGTATCTACGATATTTTTATTACTGACGAGTTGCTGCTGAAGACGGATAAGTTTATCCAGGACGTTACCCGTGGGCTTTCGATAACGGAACCCATCTCTACGGCTGATTTCCACTACCATCTCGGCAAGGCCGTATTAAAGGAAACCCCCTCGCCGCAATTAAGCTTCGTTGCACAGGCGGCAAAGCACGGTGTACCCGTATTTGTTTCCTCGCCGGGCGATTCTTCGATTGGGATGAATTTGTCTTACCTCAAGTTGCTGGGTGAAGGCATTATAATAGACACCGATTTGGACGTTCTACAATCGACGGCAATTGTCTTCCAGAGTAAACAGAATGGTGTGGTAAGCATTGGCGGCGGTTCTCCCAAGAATTTCTACATGCAAACGCAGCCTACTTTAGCGCAGATATTGGACATTAATAAGGGGGGGCATGACTACTTCATTCAAATTACCACGGATGCGCCTCAATGGGGCGGACTCTCCGGGGCAACGCCTACGGAAGCAATATCCTGGGGAAAGATTAAGAAGGATCAGATAAAGAACCACGTTGTTGTTTACAGTGACGCGACAATCGCCATGCCTATCCTGGCAGGATACATCTTATCGGAAAGAAAACCCCGGAAAAAGAAGCATCTCTACGATGGTTTGATTGATGCTGTTGCTGATTTAAAGAAGCGTGTAAAGCAGCGGTAGAGGAATACCCGGCGTTGGAGCGGATTACGCGGATTTGCACGAATAGGCATGGACGAACGGGTTTGTCCATGCCTTGTGGTCACAAGGGTACAAACGTTACCGGAGACGTTGCAGGCCACGGTCCCCCGTTGGTGGTGGTGGGGATAGTGACATAAGTGCTAACTTAATTTTCGACAGGATAACAGGATTAACGGGATTATTTATCCTGTCTATCCTGTAATCCTGTCAAAAAAACGAATTAACGTTCTACCGGCGTCCTACGAAAATATCTATCAATGTCATCCCCATCATACCCAAGCTGATAATGCCGTTCAGGGTGAAAAAAGCGGTATTGATTTTGGACAGGTCTTTCGGTTTCACAATCAGATGCTCATAACACAAGAGCGCCGCCGTAATGCCAACCCCTATTACATAAAGTATCCCCATGTGCGCATACCACGACAATAAGAGCAGTACCAGTACCATTAAGAGGTGCAACAGGCTGGAGATTATGAGTGCCCACTTGATGCCGAATCTTTTCGGCAGGGAATGTAATCCGGTCTGTGTGTCGTGATCGAGGTCCTGGCAGGCATAGATAATATCGAATCCTGCCGTCCACAGGACTACCGATAGCGCCAATAAAAATGGTGGGGTTGCCAGCGTCCCCTGAATACCTATCCATGCCCCTATCGGAGAAAGCGCCAGCGCAAGGCCAAGCACAAAATGGGAAAGGTGGGTGAACCGCTTTGTAAACGAGTACCCAAAGATGATAAGGATGGCAAGCGGAGACATAGCAAACGCCAGCCGGTTCAATAACCAGGAAAAGGTGATAAAGAGGGCAACGCACAGGATGGTAAAAATCCACAAGTTTACCCTGCCGATCTTCTTTTGCAACGTAATGCGGTAGGCCGTGCGGGGGTTGTGGATGTCATAGCCGGTATCAACCAGGCGGTTAAACGACATCGCTGCGCTACGTGCGGCCACCAGCGCGGCAAGTATCAGCAGCAATTGCTTTATGCCCGGCATGCCGCCCGCTGCAAGAAAGGCGCTCATCACGGCAAAAGGCAGTGAGAATATCGTGTGGGTAAATTTAATCAGGTCAAATATTGTGGCAATCTTTTTGGTTACGTTGGAAAGGCTCATGATAGTTATCTTTATTTTGTAATATGACGGGTTCTTAAGGGATAAATTTTTGTTTTCGAACGCGATTATGCTGATGAGAACGTTACCATTTGTCAATATTTATATAAGGGTAAATATGGTACCGTTTTTAGAACGAAGGCAAGAAACAGATGCAGTTTGTGGTAAACCATTATACTGTCAACGGGCATAAACTGAACATTCAAAAAGACCAAAGTCCTACCATAGGCAAGGGTTGTCTGGCATTTTGCGTCACTTTTAAAAGTTTGAATTAGGCCTTCGGCGACTTGTTCTATACGTAGGGCAAGGCTTCAGCCTTGCGGCTATGTACACAC
>CAYHFB010000259.1:0-5900 GCA_964355695.1 uncultured candidatus Brocadiaceae bacterium | reverse complement strand
AATGAACGCTAATGAATGCTAATAAAGAAACCCATTTAATACCAAAAATACATACCACGGAGACACGGAGTACACAGAGAAACACAGAGAATTTCTCCGTGAAACTCAGTGATCTCTGTGCCTCTGTAGTAAGCAGTTAGCGTGTATTGGCGGTTAAAAGTTGTCGTTGTTTCTCCGCGTTCTCTGCGTTATCCGCGATGAATCGTCTTTGCCGTATTGGCGTTTGTTTGCGTTCGTTTTGTCTTAAAAAAACAAACAAAACGTTGCTTTTTGATTTTACCAATAATACTTGCAATCCGCTTCGTATTTGATATAGTAAATACCATCTGGAAAAAACAATTTCCTATCATCAATCTTGTTGAGGAAAGGTAGATTTTTATGAAAAAAACCATTCTTACTCTTATACTCATGCTTTTCTGGCTCAGTATGTCGTCACACGCGTTCGCGCAATGGAGTTCCGACCCGAAGGTGAACCTCGGTATTGCCGTCAAACCTGATGCACAAGTACAGCCGAAGATTCGTCCGACGCCTGATGGTGGTTGCTACATCAGTTGGTACGATAATGACCCGAACGGACAGCCTCCGTACGGATACGACGTCTTTATGCAGCGACTTAACGCCCGTGGCGTGCCGCAATGGACGGACGGAGGAATTCGCATCGCCGATCTCGGTATGAGTTCGACACAGGATTACGGCATTGACGTTGACGCAGACGGCAACGCGCTCCTCGCCTTTCTTGATGACCGCAATACCGATGGAATCACCGTCACCGCTACGATGGTGAACCCCGCTGGCGAGCAGCTCTGGGGCAAGCGAGGCAGGCAGGTCGGGAAGGGACCGGAAACTCTCGGTGTTCCGAAAATCACCGCGACCTCCGATGGATTTGTCGTCGCTGGCTGGAACAATGGGAATAATCTTACCTTACAGAAAATGAACGCGGCAGGACGGCGACTGTGGGGGCCGGAGGGAATTACGATCACCGCGCCGGCTGGTTCCGCATACTTCATGATGGCCGATCTGCACGCGGGCAGTGGCGGTTCCGTAATCGTTGCGTTCGTTTATTCCTCAAGTTTGTTCGGACCGAAACACCTGATGGCTAATAAACTCAGCGCTACCGGTGCGCTGCTTTGGGGCGCTAACCACGTCGCTGTATTTGACGGCGGTTCGATCGGGTTTGTTGAGCGTCCGCAATTTGTTACCGATGGGGCGGGTGGTGCGGTCTTCTGCTGGTCCGGTGGTGTTCGGGCACAGCATATCCGCGCGAATGGGAGTGAGGTGTTTCCGCACAACGGAGTGTCCGGCTCGACCAGCACCGCTATCCAGGTGAACCCGAGCGTCTCCTACGATAAAGCGAAAGGCGCAACCTATCTTTTTTGGAGCGAACAGAACCAGGGTCAGGCCACAGAAGGTATTTTGGCGCAAAAATTCAACTCTGCTGGCATGGCTGAATTGGGGGAAACCGGAGTTATCGTCCAACCTTTCACCACCTCATCCGTCCTCAACGTGGCGAGCGTCTTTACCACCACCGGGCCTTTAGTCGTCTGGTCGTCGGAAACAGCCTTTGCCCAAGACACGATTATGGGCGCAAAGCTGAACCGGAAGGGCGCTCTGCATTTTCCTCCTTTCGCAGTCTCATCCATACCTTCATCAAAGTA
Organism: uncultured candidatus Brocadiaceae bacterium; assembly: GCA_964355695.1. Classification (GTDB taxonomy): domain Bacteria; phylum Planctomycetota; class Brocadiia; order Brocadiales; family Brocadiaceae; genus JACVXV01. The sequence goes on along the minus strand of CAYHFB010000259.1, from coordinate 4,245 downwards.
CCGTCTCGATCTCACACTCTCATCGACCGGCGTGGCGTTTGCGGTTTGGAGTGACGGACGCGCAGACGACGGTGATATCTACGCGCAAAATATCAAGGCAAACTGCACTCTTGGGAAGTAGGCCTGGCGCAGCCAGGCGATCCTTCCGCTCACGTGAAAGAACCACCGACGGAACGGGCAATGTGGCGAACAGACAGAAAGTTCTCTGCCCCTGCGTACGTCCGCAATACAAAAGCCGCCGTAGCCATTTTTACATTCAAACAAATCCCTTGAATTGACCAGTCCCGATTGTTATAATCCACAAAACATTTAAGGCCTTTTGGCTAAAATTGTTGAGAAGTTGTCGTGATCATTCGATTCATTGTGGCCACCCATTTGCAACGCTTGTTTTGTAGTAAGGAACTATACTAACATGCAGCAAGTTACAGCTCTGGAATCCAGTGTTTTGGTATTAAACAGATTTTTCATGGCGCTCCATGTAATTTCTGCACGGAGGGCTTTTGTCTTATTGTGCAAAGAGGTTGCAGAGGTTATTTCCGTAGACGAGGGGAAGTTTAATTCCTATAATCTCAATAATTGGAAAAGCGTTTCCCTGTGCAAGATAAATCTGGGGCTACCAGAAGAAGATAAGGGCGGCTGGATAAAGACGGTGTCGCTTGAAATCGAGGTACCGAAGATTATCCGCTTGCTGTGTTATGATAAAATGCCGTTGTCGAACGTAAAGTTTAACCGGAGGAATATCTTTGCACGGGATGAAAATAAATGCCAGTATTGCGGTCAGCGCTTTCCGACGTCTGAGTTAAGCCTTGACCACGTTACCCCGAAGGCACAGAAGGGTGGCACCACATGGACGAATATCGTGTGCGCCTGTACGGAATGCAATAAGCGCAAGGGCGGCAGAACCCCTGATGGGGCGGGAATGCGGCTGATCCGGAAGCCGGTAAGGCCGAAACACAGTCCCATCCTAAGCCTGAAGCTTCGCTCCGACAAGTACAGTTCGTGGAAGCAGTTTTTAAATGAGGCTTATTGGTCCGTTCCGTTGAAATAACATCTGCAGGCCGGAGGCCTGCGCTACTTCTAGGACATCGTCACATTTCTCACTTCCGGGAATATTACTTAAAAATAGTAGCAGAGGAGCAAGCAGATTTTTGCTCCAAAAGCATACTGGGTGCGCTCTATCCATTTTCAAAGATATACGGGTTTGCAGTTAAAACTCGTATTTTTTTTTATAGGAAAGGTGTGCTGAAGGTCACGCGCCTTCCCGTTCCCGTTATTAGCGTTGGAAATATTACCCTGGGCGGAACGGGCAAGACGCCCTTCATAGAATACATTGCAAGATATTTAGATGGAAAAGGGAAAAAGAGCGCAATTCTCAGTAGGGGCTATGCCTCCGCGATAAGGCAAAAAGGCGGGGATACGGCTCAGAACGCCTGCAACGATGAATATCTTGTCTTTCAGGAAAATATCCCTCATGTGCCAAATCTATTAAATAAGGATAGGGTTGCCGCAGGATTAGAGGCCATCAGGGATTTCCAGGCCGACTGTTTGTTGCTGGATGATGGGTTTCAGCATCTCCGGCTGGCAAGAGATCTGGACATCGTCATTGTTGACGCGCTCAACCCCTTCGGCTACGATCACCTAACGCCGCGGGGCATGTTGCGTGAACCGTTAGAGGCGCTCAAAAGGGCGGATTTAATTGCCCTGACCCATGTGGATCAATGCAGCCAGGGTGCGGTTGAACGTATTACCGACCGCTTGCGCAAGATTGCGGGACATGTTCGCGTGGTTAAAACCGTTCACCAGCCCGTTTGTTTGGAAACGCAACAGGGTGCGAGATTGAATGTGCGCGAGCTGGAGGGGAAGGGGATATTTGCGTTTTGTGCAATCGGCAACCCCGTGTCACTGAGAAAAAGCATTGAAAACTTAGGCGCAAAGGTGCTTGGATTTCGCGCGTTTCCAGACCACCATGCCTATTCTCTCAATGACTTGAAAAGACTGGATGAAGAGTCGCAGAGTCTTATGCCTGATGCAATTATCACTACGCAGAAAGACAAGGTGAAGATAAAAAATGACGCTATAGCATGGAATTTTCCATTGTGGACGTTGAAAATGGAAATCCGGATTCTGGAAGGTTGTGGTGTGTTGGAAGGTAAGATTGACGCCGTATTTAATTGAACATTGAAAGGAGAAGAATCGTGGCCCATAAGATTACTGATGAATGTATAAACTGTGGCGCATGTGAAAGTGAATGTCCCGTAAACGCAATATCGGAATCGGGTGATTTCAGGGTTATTGACGCCGATATCTGTACCGACTGCGGAAATTGCGTTTCGGTATGTCCCGTAGATTCAATCATTGCCCCGTAATGCACGCTACTGCGTGACAGGCTTAGGGGTAAACGTTTTTATTTGACATGATGGAATTTTGTATAATGCCCGTGTAGAGGCGCATGGCTATGCGTCTCTACGCATGGGCTGAAATGGCAAAACGATATGAACGATGAGACTGGTACTTTCAAACCACTGGACCTCGGCAGGATTAAAACGTATTCGATCAAGGAACGAAAGAATCTCTCCAACACCAACCTGTTTGCCAAGCCCGCATTGCCCTCCGATGGAATACACGCCTTCTTCGACTCCCTCCCGGATATCCTGGCTGCAGCAAATTTGCGAAAGGTGATTGACGCAATCGTGCTGGCCTGCCGGAATAAACGTCCGGTAATACTGGCGCTTGGCGCGCACGTGATCAAGTGCGGGCTGTCGCCGTTAATCATCGACCTCATGCAACGCCGTATTATAACGGCGCTTGCCATGAACGGCGCGACGGCGATCCATGATTATGAGGTTGCACTGATCGGGGCGACGTCGGAAGACGTTGCGGCAAGCCTGAAGGACGGCAGCTTTGGCATGGTAAAAGAAACGGCAGAAACGTTTCAGGCTGCATCGGCCAGAGGGGTAAAAGAAAACATCGGTCTCGGACGCGCCCTGGGAGATCGGATAATCGGAGAAAAATACGATTACGAGGGCTTAAGCCTGTTGGCTTGCGGCGCAAAACTGAATATACCGATAACGGTGCACGTTGCAATAGGAACGGATACCATTCACATGCATCCAAACGTTTCGGGACGGGATGTGGGAGAATCCAGCCACATAGATTTCAGGATACTTGCCTCCGTGGTTTCACAGCTCGAAGGCGGCGTGTGGCTGAACGTGGGGTCTGCCGTCGTTTTGCCCGAAGTATTTCTCAAGGCACTTTGCATTGCGCGGAACGTCGGTAATACGGTTGAAAACTTCGTAACGGTAAATATGGACATGATCCAGCACTACCGGCCACTGACAAACGTCCTGAAAAGACCGACCTCACAAGGGTACGCAATTACCGGCCACCACGAAATCATGTTGCCCTTGCTGCGGATGGGCATACTTTCAAAAATCGGGACAGGAGATGAGTAAGAGTAAATCCAAAACCCTTTTAGACATGTACCAAAAGATGCTGGACGCCCTGGGTCCCATGCACTGGTGGCCGGGGGAGACTCCATTCGAGGTCATTATCGGCGCCATACTGACGCAAAACACGAACTGGTCGAACGTTGAAAAGGCGATCAAAAACCTGAAGACGGCGGGGAAACTGTATCCCCATGAGATACATCAGTTGAGTGAGGCGGATTTGGCTGAGCTTATCCGCCCTTCCGGCTTTTTTAACGTCAAGGCAAAACGCGTTAAGACCTTTATCAATTGGCTGTTTTCCCGTTATGAAGGTGACCTTGATTATTTGTTCGACCGGGGGCTATCTTCGCTACGGGAAGAACTGCTGTCCATAAAAGGCATCGGGCCGGAAACGGCCGATTCCATCTTATTGTACGCGGGAAATTTTCCCACGTTCGTTATTGACGCATACACCCATAGAATATTTTCAAGACACGGGCTTATTCCTGATGAAAGCAGCTACGACGAGATGAAGGATTTCTTTGAAGACAACCTTCCGAAAGACGTGCAATTATATAACGAATACCATGCCCTTATAGTCAATATCGGCAAGAGGTATTGCAAACCGAAACAATCCTGTGAACAATGTCCGTTGAAAGATTTTTTGTAACCGTTCGCCTACACTCAAACGCGCCGACACCCTGTCAGGGTTTAAAACCCTGACAGGGTTATCCGTGCAATGTGCCGATTCGCCTACGGTGAGGGGCCACCGGTTTATACACATCTTTTCGCTCAAGGGTATGAACGAGGTGTGAAGGGT
>CAYHFB010000258.1:0-5911 GCA_964355695.1 uncultured candidatus Brocadiaceae bacterium | reverse complement strand
CTTATGTAACAAGCGGTGCAAAGTAATTATGGATTTCTTAACTTAACACCTATGCGGTGGGCGCTGGCCGGTGGTGTTTTTTTCTCTTTCCACGACTTCTTTTGCCAGGTTTGTATAGTCTATGGCGCCGGTGCTTTCTGGGGCGTAAAGGGTAATTGGTTTATTGGAGATGGGGCATTCCGCGAGGCGGACGTTTTCCCGGACAATGGTCGTAAAAACCTTTTCCTTGAACCGTTCCTTCATCTGGTTGTACACCTCATTGCTGAGGTTCGTCCTTCCATCGAAACGGCACGCAATGATGCCTGTCACCTCAAGGTTGGGGTTAAGCCGTTCCTTCACCACCTGTACCGTACTTGTTAGCGTTACCAGCCCGTTTAAGGCCAGTACCTTCGTTTCAACGGGGATAAAGACCTCTTTGGCAAAGGTTAAGGCGTTGATGGTAATCAGTCCAAGTGAGGGCGGGCAATCCAGCAGGATGTAATCATATTTGTTAATCACCGGGGCCAGCCGTTTTCTAAGGATGAGGTCGCGCCCCTTTTCATTGGCTAGTATCCGTTCAATCCCGGCTAGCGCTACGTTTGAGGGCGCAAGGGTCATATTCTCCACGCACGTTTTTGTGAGGATTTCTTCAAAGTATATCTCTTCGAGAAATACGTTGTACATGGAGCGGGTGAGATTGTGGATGTCGAGTCCCAGCCAGGAGCTAAGGTTTCCCTGTGGGTCAAGATCGACCAGCAGTACCTTCTTGCCCAGATGCGCAAGGCAAGCCCCCAGATTCACCGTCGTTGTTGTTTTGGCGACCCCGCCTTTTTGATTTGTGAGTGCAATGCTTCGCATGGAGTATTAGGCCTTTCAGCGGCTTTAACAAGTAGGGCGAAGAGATTTTTCTCCCTATAACAGGCCCGAAGGGTGGAAAGGATATAGCCGGGGGGGGTAGCTACAAGCACTAAATTAATTTTTGACAGGATAACAGGATTAACGGGATTATTTATCCTGTCAATCCTGTTATCCTGTCAAAAAAACAAGTTAGTGCTTATGAAGTGAAGCCCCCGGTTAATGAAATAAAGATAACCAGACGCCCAAAACGTCCCAATCCGATAACGGCAAACGGTCTCACGGTTTTACAGCACCGTACGACAAGTTCAAGCGTGATCTACGCCACCAGCGATGGCCGGGACGATAGAAATTTGATCGCCGTCCTTTACCGGGGTGTTCAGGTTGCCTATGAACCGGATATCTTCATCATTGAGGTAGAAGTTAACAAAACGCCTAATCTGGCCGTCCTTATCACAAATCCGCTCTTTAATACCGCTGTGGTTTGCTTCGAGATTATCAATAATTTCTTTAATGGTGTTCCCCACCACCGTTACCTCGCTAGCGCCATTGGTAATCGTTCTTAAAGGCGTTGGAATACGCACTTTTGCCGGCATAAACGTATACTCCTTTCAGATTTCTTTAATAATTTCTCATGATGATTACGATAATCAACGCCTTGCAGCCTCTTTTTCTTCCATAAGGGCGACAAACTCGTCAAGGGAGGGGTTGATAATTTTTGGGATTTCCAGCTTATTAATCACGGCTTCCTGGGTTTTTAGCCCATTTCCCGTAATGCTGATGACAATAGATTCGTTTCTGGGCAGCTTGCCTTGTTCGATAAGCTTCCTGGTAACTGCAACCGTTACGCCTCCGGCTGTTTCCGTGAAGATACCTTCCGTTCTGGCAAGCAATTTAATACCTTCCACCAGTTCGTCGTCGGTAACGTCTTCAGCCCACCCGCCCGATACGTTAATAGACTTTACCGAATAAAAACCGTCTGCCGGATTGCCGATGGCAATTGATTGCGCAATGGTATTGGGTTTCACCGGTTTGATTACATCGGTTTCCAGTTTAACGGCGGTGGTTATCGGGGAACTGCCGCTTGCCTGTGCGCCGTGAAGCTTGGTGTCCGCCTTGTCGATAAGCCCAAGCATGACAAATTCCTTAATGGACTTTTCTATCTTGGTGATAAGAGAGCCACCTGCCATGGGAACGACGATGTGCTTTGGGGCTTTCCATCCAAGCTGTTCCATGATCTCATATCCAAACGTCTTTGAGCCTTCTCCATAATAAGGCCTCAAATTTACGTTCACGATTGCCCAGCCGTATTTGTCGGCAATCTCGCAGCAAAGCTTGTTTACGTTGTCATAGTTTCCCTTGACTTTTATTACGTTTACGCCATAGATCAGCGTGCCGATAATCTTTCCTTGTTCAAGATCGGCGGGCATAATAATGTAACTCTCCAGCCCCGCCTGTACCGCCTGGGCGGCCACTGAGTTCCCCAGGTTTCCCGTGGTTGCGCATCCGACCGTCTTGAATCCGAACTCCTTTGCCTTGGTTAGCGCCGTAGAAACGACGCGGTCCTTAAAAGAAAAGGTCGGATAATTGACGGAATCATTCTTTATATAAAGTTCATCTACCCCCAGCACCCTGGCAAGGTTGTTTGCTTTAACGAGGGGGGTAAAGCCGACCTGGGCGCCTACCGTTGGCTCTCCGTCAATGGGAAGCAACTCCTGGTAACGCCACATCGTTTTACCGCGGGATTCAATTAACTTCCTGGTCAATACCTTCTTGATTCCTTCGTAGTCATAATCGACCTCCAGCGGACCAAAACAATAACTACAGACGTGTAGCGGTTCTTTCGGGTACGCCTTCCCACACTCCCTGCATTTTAGACCTTTTACAAACCCCATCTTCGCCTCCATTTATTTTTTCAACAAATAAAAAAAGCCTCTTTCTACTGAATAAGATAGGAAGAGGCCTTTCTGTGTCCCTATCTTATCTTTTCCCAAGCTATGAGACTGGAATTAGCACCAGCATCACGTCCCGTTTGTTTGCAGGATATGACCGGTTGCTGTGGCTTCATAGGGCCTAGTCCCTCTGCCACTCTAGATAAGACGAGTAAATTGTTCACGATTGTAACTTATAGTATATAACATGTCAATTGCTAATTTAGCGGTAAAGGAATATCGTAGGGCAAGGCTTCAGCCTTGCCCCCGGAACGGGCGACCCCGTTCATGCAAACCCACGTTGTAGGGCTAATCTTTATACACATCAAGGAATGTTTTCTGATTCTTTTCCCTTTTTTCCTTGAATATAGCTATATTTGATGTATTATAAAAACCTCACTTTATAAAATTACAAAGGCCTCATTTACACAGAAACTATTGCGCCCGTAGCTCAGCTGGATAGAGCGACGGTTTCCTAAACCGTAGGTCAGACGTTCAAGTCGTCTCGGGCGCATTAATATACACGGTGGGGCGGGTGGGAAGTTGGCTGTGTGCGATTACCCGCCTGCATTCCGGCTACTTAACGGTTTCAAATCTCTTTGCTATCTCACCCAACAATCTTTCCTTGTCAAATGGTTTTTCCAGAAACGAGACGTTGCCCAGGGCTTGAAAGCAGCGGTAGGACGTTTCGTCCAATGCGGATGCCATGATAATGGGTACGGTCTTGTACCGGGCGTCTTTTCTCAATAGGGCAAAAATCCGGTCTCCCGTAATTCCTTCCATCAGGATGTCCAGGATTACCAGATTAAATTGTTTTTCTTTTGCCTTTTTGATCCCTTCTTCCGCGTTTGAGGTAATGGTGACGGTAAATGGCTCGCCGCGCAGCATGTCTTTATAAAATTCCTGCATCTCAAGATCGTCTTCTATGATTAACAGTTCTTTCGTCATATTAAAATCCTCAAAAAATTGGTAGAAAATAAACCGGGAAACATTCTACCGATATTTCGTCCCCACGGGACGTTTAAAATAAAAACGCCGGGTTTCGATAAGCCTTGAATTGGCTATAGTATTGCGTCGCTTTTGGGCTATCATAGCAAATGCAATCAGGCTGGGTTTGTCCCTTCTTAAGGATTGCGCAGAAATAACATGAACAGTATTCACATTTTTTCGTGACCAAATTTGTATTAACTGTTAAAAAGCGAATATCGAACCGCAGAACAAGGAATGTCGAATGTCGAAGGAAATACCTCTAAGACGCACGCAATGCGTCTCTACCATTCGTCATTCGACATTCGACATTCCTTGTTCGATATTCGCTATTCGATTTACGAATATGTTTAAGTTGTTTCTGCACAAGCCATTAGCGTCTTTGCCCGATATGAAACCCTTGGCTGTTTTGTTCTGGAGACGGGTGAGAATTGTTACGCTTGTTCTTTGCGTTCCCCCGCAATGGGTAAGGTAAACTTGAACCGGGAACCCTTTCCTTGCCCCTCGGACTCTACCCAAATCTTCCCCTTATGCATGTGTACGATGTGCTTACAGATTGCAAGGCCTATTCCTGCTCCCTCCGCAGCAGGGTTTTCTTTGTAAAATTTCTCAAAAACGCATTCCTGGATAGCCTTATCCAATCCCCTGCCGGTGTCCTCCACGGTTATCTCGACGGCCAAGGGAAGTCTCTTTGCAGAGAGGGTGATTTTCCCCTCGTCGGTAAATTTTATTGCGTTATCGACAAGGTGGCTCACCAGGTGTTTTATCTTATCGCCATCGGCCTTGATGGAAGGGACGTCCGGCGGCAATTGTTCGATAAGCGCGATCTTTTTCTTACCGGCGCCAGCCTTCTTTTCGCCGGCAATGTGTTTAATTATGTCTTGTATTGAAATATCCGTGAGTTTGAGCGGTTCCATGCCGGATTCCAGCCTGGATATGTCCAGGATGTTCTTCGTGGTATTTTTTAACCGGTAGAGATTATTTCTCAAAATTTCAGGTATCTGGGAACCCTTTTCCAGCAGGCTTTTGTTGCCCGATGACAACGCGCGCTCAAACATGTCGATAGCCATCTCTATTTTTGCGGTGGGTGTCTTTAACTCGTGAGTGACGTCGCGGATGAGGTTGTTCTTCAACTCATCAAGCCTCTTTCTTTCCGTGATGTCGCGGCAGAACCCCTCTATGCCAATAATCTTCCCTTCTTCCTTTAATGGAAGCACCTCAATAGAGAGCCACTTAACGTGACCCTGCTTGTGGATGACCCTGCACTCCAGGTCCATGAGGCTGTCAGCGTGTCCGCCCAGCACGCAAAGTATCTCGTTTTGCACCCGCTCCCGGTCGTCAGGATGGCATAATGAATACCCGCAATCTTTGTGGTTGTAAAAATACGATACCGAATAACCCGTAATCTTCTCTACGGAAGGGCTGATGAGGGGAAACGTCCCGTCCGTAGTATATTCGAAGATGATGTCGGGTGAATTTTCGATGATAGACCGATATTTTTCTTCCGCCTCTTTGGTCTTATTAAAAAGCCGCGTGTTTTCAATTGCCATAGCCAACTGCGGCTCAATCATTGAAAAGAAATTGATATGCTTTTTTGCATAGTAGTCCTTTCGTTTACTGCCGAAGTTCACGCTACCGGTAACGCGCCCTTTATACGAAAGGGGATATCCCAATCTTGAGCGAATACCTTCCGCATACAATACCTTGTCGGTTAGAAACCTGCCATGCGAGGTATCTTCTACAATCACTGGCTCTCGAAATTGTACCACCCGTTTCATCAGACTGCCTTCCATAGGATACAAGACACCTTCCTGGAGGGCGGTGTGTTCGTAACCTTTGGACAACACAAAGGTTTCGTATAGATTGTTGTTTTCGGTGATGAGGGTGATGGTCAACCGGTCGAAATCGATTACTTTTAACAGTTCCTTGCTCATCGTCTCGTAAACATCCCTGATGTCAAGGCTGGAGAAGATGATGTTATTGATTTTAAGGATTATCTCTTTTTTATTGATGAACATAGAATTAATGACGTTTGGATGTGCAATAGAAATTAAATAAATACATCCACCCTGTTTTTCAGTTGGCAGGCTGGAGGCCGTAGCCACCCATAGGTGTTAAGTTAAGAAACACAACTCAAACGAATCAAGGAAATGGAGTGA